>CALQBR020000058.1 GCA_943328865.2 Sphingobacterium thalpophilum | reverse complement strand
TAAAAGTATAATGGAAGAAAAAAAATTAGACCTTAAATCAATTATTGGTTTTGTGTTGATTTTCGCTATTATGATTTGGATGATGTATCAAAATCAACCTTCTCAAAGCGAGATTGCTGCTAAAAAAGCAAAGCAAGAGCAAGTAGTCGGTGCTAAAAAAGCGAATGGAAATACCCCAAAAGAAACAGTTGTTGCTGTTATTGATTCCTCGGTTAGTGATTCTTTACAATTATCAAAGCTGAAAGGTGCCTTAGGGAACTTTGCTTATTCTGCTACTTTGCCTTCTGCAAAACAAGCGTTTACAACCATCGAAAACGAATTAGTAAGTCTTACAATTGCTAATAAAGGTGGATATATTGTAGAAGCCAAACTGAAACAATTTGAAAAATTCAAAAAAGGGTCAGGTGAAATTGTCGAATTGATAAAAGACAACAATGCCAATTTGAGTATTCAATTGCAAACGCAAGACAACCGCATTTTAAATACCAAAGATTTGTTTTTTGAACCAACGTTAACTAAAGTTGGCGCAGATCAAATCCTGTCTATGAAATTGAAAGCTGGTGCAAATGAATTCTTGGAATATAAATACATATTAAAGCCAAACGATTATATGATTGGTTTTGATGTACGTTCCCAAGGACTAAACACAGTCTTAAACACTTCAAAACCATTGGATTTAGAGTGGAGTTTGAAAACCTATAGAAATGAGAAAAGTGTTTCTTATGAGAATAGATATACCGAAATTTATTTTGAACACAAAGACGGAAACATAAATTATGCGGGCTTAGGAAAAACGGAAGATGAAACTTCTGAAAAAACTACTTTTGTAGCTTTTAAACAACATTTTTTCTCTACTATATTGTTAACTAAAACCCCTTTTGAAACCACTAAAATTCAATCGGTTGACTTGGTTAATGATGATAAGATAGACACTACTTTTACTAAAAAGTTCAAAGCCAATATTCCTTTAGCCTTCAATAATGGAGAGTTGGATTATAAAATGAACTGGTATTTTGGTCCTACAGATTATACAACCCTAAAAGCGTATGATAAAAATCTAGAGCAAATCATCTCGTTAGGTTGGGGTATTTTTGGATGGATTAATAAATTTATATTCATACCCTTGTTTGGATTTTTAAGCTCTTTTATCGCTTATGGAATTGCCATTATCGTCTTTACCATTGTCATAAAAATTGCCATGTCTCCAATTACTTATAAGTCGTTTTTGTCTCAGGCAAAAATGAAAGTATTGCGTCCGGAGATTACAGAATTGGGAGAGAAATTCAAAAAAGATCCCATGAAGAAACAACAAGAAACGATGAAATTGTATAACAAAGCAGGGGTAAATCCAATGGCAGGTTGTATTCCGGCATTGATACAAATTCCATTTATGTATGCCTCGTTTCAATTTTTTCCGTCAGCATTTGAATTAAGACAAAAAGGTTTCCTTTGGGCAGACGATTTATCTTCTTTTGATGCAGTGATGAATCTGCCATTTTATATTCCTTTCTACGGAAATCACGTGAGTCTATTCCCAATTTTGGCAGCTATTGCTATTTTCTTTTATATGAAAATGACTTCTGGTGATCAGGCAATGGCGCAACCACAACAAGAAGGCATGCCTGATATGGCAAAAATGATGAAAATCATGATTTATGTATCGCCATTAATGATGTTGTTTTTCTTCAACAATTATGGTTCAGGATTGAGTTTGTATAACTTAATATCCAATTTAATCACTATTGGAATTATGGTTGTGATCAAGAGATATGTGGTGGATGAAAATAAAATTCATGCTCAAATTCAAGAGAACAAACTCAAAGAGCCTAAAAAGCAAAGTAAGTTCCAACGCAAAATGCAGGAAATGATGGAGCAGGCAGAAGCGCAAAAAGCACAACAAAAGAAAAAATAGTTCTAAAAAAGCTCTCAGAAATGAGGGCTTTTTTTTACTGGATTTGCTATTGGTAAATCATAGGTATTGGGTTGTAGTTTTTGTCTTTAAACGCTCGTTTTGTGGCTTTCATTTTCAATAAAATTTTGAGTCTCAGATATCAAAAAAATCAATATTTTTGTTATTAGAAATCAAAAGTTAATAGTAACAATTATTATATTATTAGCAGTAAATTTGTTCCATTAAAAATAAAACTAAGTCAGTAGTAGAATTATAAATTTGTAAAGTATGATGAAAAATAAGAAGCTTTGTTTTTTGAGCATTTTAGTAACTTTTCTTTTTGGTCAATTCGTATCAGCACAAACTAGTTATAATAAACTTGACGAAAAGGGCAATAAACATGGTCTTTGGAAAGGATTTTATGATGTGTCTAGAAGATTGAAATATGAAGGTAATTTTGAGCATGGGGTTGAGGCAGGTCTTTTTACTTTTTATGACAATGTTGAAGAAAAAAGAGTTATCGCTACTCGTGATTTCAATATAAACGACCATTCGGCCTATACTATTTTTTATGATCAGAATAAAAACATTGTAAGTGAGGGAAAAGTGGTTAATAAGTTATTTGAAGGTCCTTGGAAGTATTATCACCATGCCTCGAAGATAATCATGACTCTAGAGAATTACAAATCAGGAAAATTGGAAGGGTTAAGATCGGTTTATTACCGTGACGGTTCTATTGCGGAGGAAACGAATTATAAAAACAATATTAAAGAAGGATTTTATAAGAAATATTCTGAAGCGGGAGTTGTATTAGAAGCTACGAACTATAAAAATGGATTGTTTCATGGTGCCACAACCTATACAGATCCGCAAGGAAATATAGTCTCAAAAGGGGTTTATACCAATGGTAAAAAAACGGGAATTTGGGAATTTTTTGCAAATGGAAAAAAAATTAGCCAAGACAATTTTGATAAGCCAAGAAAGAAGTTTAAAAAGAGAACTTCGATACCCAAAAATCCCTATTAAATTACTATTCTGTTATTTGTTAGATTTTGTGGTGATTCAGATCAGCACTAAATTAACAAAAGGGAACATTTAAAAGTCAATTTTAGTAATACCTTTGCAGTCAATTTTGAAATAAGTATAAAATGAAGCGTGTTGTTGTAGGTCTTTCAGGAGGTGTTGATTCTAGTGTAGCGGCCTATTTGTTGCAACAACAGGGATACGAAGTCATAGGTCTTTTTATGAAAAATTGGCATGATGATTCGGTTACTATTTCTAATGAATGTCCATGGTTGGAAGACAGTAATGACGCACTTTTGGTTGCTGAAAAACTTGGAATACCCTTTCAAACAGTTGATTTAAGCGAGCAGTATAAGGAGAAGATTGTGGACTATATGTTCCATGAATATGAAAAAGGAAGAACACCCAATCCGGATGTTTTATGCAATCGCGAGATCAAATTTGATGTCTTTATGAAAATTGCGTTAAGTCTAGGAGCCGATTATGTAGCTACCGGACATTATTGCAGAAAAGGAGAGATCGAAGTAAACGGTATTCCCACCTATCAATTACTCGCAGGAGCAGACCATAACAAAGACCAATCTTATTTTCTCTGTCAACTCTCACAGGAACAATTGGCTAAATCATTATTTCCAATTGGAGAACTAACCAAACCGGAGGTGCGTGAAATTGCTGCTCAAATGGATTTGGTTACCGCCGATAAGAAAGATTCGCAAGGGTTGTGTTTTATTGGAAAAGTTCGTTTGCCTGAATTTTTGCAACAAAAATTAAAACCTAAAGAAGGGTTGATTGTGCAAATCGATAAAAACAATCCCGTTTATTCGGA
This sequence comes from Sphingobacterium thalpophilum, assembly GCA_943328865.2. GTDB lineage: Bacteria > Bacteroidota > Bacteroidia > Flavobacteriales > Flavobacteriaceae > Flavobacterium. The sequence goes on along the minus strand of CALQBR020000058.1, from coordinate 3,564 downwards.
AGTTAAGCCAAAATTCAACTCCTCACTTGAAGCGTTGGTATTTGATTCCAAAAGTATCGCTTATACTCCTGAAATGGGAAAAACGGTAGGAAAACACCAAGGCGCTCATTATTTTACAAACGGACAACGAAAAGGATTAGGAGTGGGTGGTACAACAGAACCCTTGTTTATCATTGCTACGAATGTTGATACCAATACCGTTTATACTGGATTAGGAAGCCACCATCCTGGATTATTCAAAAAAGCCCTTTTTATAGAAAAATCAGAAGTTCATTGGATTCGAGAAGATTTGACATTAGCCCATGGCGAATCTATGGAAGTGATGGCTCGAATTCGTTACCGCCAGCCTTTACAAAAAGCGATCTTGCACCAATTTGAAAACGGAATGTACGTTTCTTTTGACGAATCGCAATCTGCTATTACCGAAGGACAATTTGTTGCTTGGTATCTTGAGGATGAATTAGTTGGTTCAGGCGTTATTTCCTAAATTAGTGTTTCTAAAGAGAAAGCGATGAAAAAGGGGATTGTATTACTGCTGTTTTTAATTACGTTCGTCAGTTATTCCCAAGAAGACGCTTGGGTGTATTTTATAGACAAACCCAATTCCCAGTATTACTTTGATCATCCACTCGACATGCTCTCTCAAAGGGCTTTGGACAGAAGGGTTACCCAACAGATTTCTTTGGATTTAGTCGATATTCCCATTCATCAACCCTATGTAGACCAAGTAGAATCAGCAACAGACATTACTGTTTTTGCGCATTCGAAGTGGTTAAATGCCGTTCATGTTAGAGGAACGAAAGAGGCAATAACTGCTTTGCGTTTGCTTTCCTTTGTAGATCGTATCTTTTTTGCCAATCGCTCATTAAATAGGGCAGCTAAAAAAGAAAATAAAGTAGCCGCTAAAGTTTTAGAAACCCAAACGGTATATAATTATGGCAATTCAGCCAACCAAATCCAAATGCTCAATGGGCATTTCTTGCACCAACAAAATTATACAGGTTCTGGAAAAATCATAGCTATTATGGATGCTGGTTTTCCAAATGTAAATACAGCAAGTCCTTTTCAAAGTTTAAGATCCAATAATCAAATTCTTGGTGGGTATAATTTTGTAGGAAGAAATACTAATTTTTATTCAGGCTCTGACCACGGGACGATGGTGCTCTCTACAATGGGTGGTTATGTTGACAATCAATTGGTAGGGACGGCTCCTGATGCTTCCTATTATTTATTTATCACCGAAGATGTTGCCTCTGAAAATCCATTAGAAGAATCATTATGGGTCGAAGCCGCTGAGACGGCTGATAGTTTGGGTGTTGATGTGATCAATACGTCATTGGGCTATTTTGATTATGACAATAGCAATTATAGCTATACCCGTGCTGATTTAAATGGAACAACTTCTTTTATTTCAAGGGGTGCCGATAAGGCCTTTAGTCGCGGAATGATTGTAGTTGTTTCTGCAGGAAATTCTGGTGCGTCTTCAAATCCTTATGTTGCAGCTCCTGCCGATGCGATCCATGTTTTAACTGTTGGAGCCGTTACTTCAAGTAAAAATTATGCTAGTTTTAGTTCTATTGGTCCTACATTCGATGGAAGGGTAAAGCCAGATGTTATGGCTCAAGGCCAAAGTGCAGTAGTAGCGAATGTCTCTGGAAATATTACTACCGCAAATGGGACTTCTTTTTCAGGGCCTATTATAGCGGGAATGGTCGCAAGTTTCTGGCAGGCATTTCCTAATTTCACGAATGCAGAAGTGATCCAAATCATTAAACAATCAGCCGACCGGTTTGCCACTCCAAATGAACAATATGGGTATGGTATTCCCAATTTTAAATCGGCTCTAGATATCGCTTTGTCCAATCCTCAATTAAATACTGCTGAATTTAGTTTGTATCCCAATCCAGCGAAAGATTTCCTGACAATTGCTGTTCCCGCTGTTTTTGAATCATTCCGCTTAAGATTGTATAATAATTTGGGACAAATTGTTTTAGACCAAGAGTGTAATCAGGAATCACAGTCCATTTCAGTAGCATCGTTATCCAAAGGCATTTATTTTTATACCATTGCGACGCCTTTGGTTACCAAAACAGGAAAATTGATCAAACAATAATTTTTTGAGTTTAATAAAGAAGTCAACTAAAGAAAAGATAAGTAATGAATAAAATCACCCAACTTTTTAATATTCAATATCCAATTATTCAAGGCGGAATGATTTGGAATAGTGGTTATAAACTCGCCAGTGCTGTTAGCAATGCGGGTGGGTTAGGGCTCATTGGAGCGGGTTCGATGTATCCAGAAGTGTTACGCGAACACATTCAAAAATGTAAAAAGGCTACTGATAAACCTTTTGGCGTTAACGTACCGATGTTGTATCCCAATATGGAGGAAATCATTAACATTATTGTGGAGGAAGGCGTAAAGATTGTTTTTACTTCTGCGGGAAATCCCAAAACATGGACTTCTTTTTTAAAAGAAAAGGGGATTATTGTTGTACATGTGGTTAGCAGTTCTAAATTTGCATTAAAAGCACAAGAGGCCGGAGTTGATGCAGTTGTTGCCGAAGGTTTTGAAGCGGGTGGTCATAATGGAAGGGAAGAAACAACGACTTTTACGTTGATTCCGATGGTAAAAGAGCAAATTTCTATTCCCTTGATTGCCGCAGGTGGAATTGCCACGGGTAGGGGGATGCTGGCTGCGATGGTTTTAGGCGCTGACGGGGTTCAAATGGGAAGTCGATTTGCCGCCTCGCTTGAATCTGCTGCCCATGAAAATTTTAAGCAAACCATTATTGGGGTAAAAGAAGGGGATACACAACTGACTTTAAAAGAATTAGCACCTGTTCGCTTGATCAAAAATAAGTTTTATGAAGACTTGCAGGAGTTGTACCAAAAAGGGCCTACTATTGACGAATTAAAAGCATTATTGGGAAGAGCCCGTGCTAAAAAAGGCATGTTTGAAGGCGATTTAATTGAAGGCGAACTAGAAATAGGCCAAATTGCAGGACTCATTCATGCTATTAAACCAGCAGGAAAAATTATAGAAGAAACGATAGCCGAATTTGAAATGGCTAAAAAAGAAGTCCTTCATTTCAATTAGGAATACAGAACCAACAAAGCATCAAATGATCTTTAAAAATAACAAAATGATACAATTAAAAACACTCGTAATTTCTTTATTTCTTGTTTTAGGATTGCAGCAGTCTTATGGCCAGGTCTATAAATTCCAAACGACAGGATTTAGTGTTTTGGAGAAAAATGAGAAGGGGAGTTGGGGTAAATGGTCTGATTTACAGAATGTAAATTTAATGGTTACTTTAGATACTAATAAAAATAGGATTGTTGTTTATTCTCAGGAAATTCAAATTTATGATATTTTAGATTACCAGGAAAAACAAGAGAATGACACGGATCAGGTGTATTCTTTTAATTGCAAAGATATTGATGGGGAAAGCTTTACGATTTCAATCATTACAAGAAAAAATCAAAATAATAGAAAGCAACTTTACATCAATCAAAAAAACGTAATCATTGTTTATAATATCGTTAATTTTCTGGAAACTAC
>CALQBR020000057.1 GCA_943328865.2 Sphingobacterium thalpophilum | reverse complement strand
GCTATTGTCAGAAAATGTAAACGTAGGTATAAAAACAGTACAATATGTTGAGGAGTATGAAACCGCAAAGGAAAAAGTATTTCTCCCCTAAGAAACATATTTGGATTAAAAAAAATTAATAATAGCTTTTTTTAAATAATAAAAACAGAGAAATAATGAAACCAACAAGCAATCAGAATCAAAAAAGCCCAATGCGTTTAATCAAAAAAATAATAATGGTGTTTGTAATGGTGTTATTGCCAACGGCATTTTTTGCACAATCACCTTTTGATAAGTTTGACGGTCAGGATGACGTAACTTCTATTATTGTGAACAAAAAAATGTTCGAATTGATGAGTAAAGTAAAAGTTGATGCTTCGGATAAAGAAGCCCAACAGTATATGAATTTAATCAAAAAATTGGACAACCTAAAAGTGTTTACTACCTCAAGCACGAGAGTGTCATCTGAGATGAAATCGGCATCAGAAAAATATTTAAAATCGGCAGGATTGGAAGAATTGATGCGCGTGAACGACAATGGTAAAAACATTAAAATCCTCGTAAAATCAGGGGCTAAAGATTCTCAAATAAAAGAATTATTGATGTTTATTGAGGGTAGTGCCAAAGGCAATCAAACCGTTTTGATGTCCTTAACGGGAGATTTTGATTTAAATGAAATCTCGGTTTTAACCGATAAAATGAGAATTCCTGGTGGTGATGAGTTGAAAAAAGCAACAAAAGGTAAAAAATAAGAATGATGAAACGAATTTATAGCTTGGCACTTTTAGCGAGTTTGTTTTTGTTGGGTTGTAATAGTGAACCCACTTTGCAAAAATATTTTGTGGAGCATACCGAGAATAAGGATTTCATTGCATTGGATCTTTTCCCAAGTATTTTGAATTTAGATAAAACAGCCTTAACCACTGATCAAAATATTGCTTTGCAATCCTTTGATAAAATGAATATTTTGGCTTTCAAACTAAATGATGCCAACAAAGCACAATTTGAAGCGGAGCGAACCAAAGTAGTTTCGATTCTTAAGGATGAAAAATACCAGCAATTGATGAAGTTTGGCTCTGGTAAAGAAGGTGCGGCGATTAGTTTTGTTGGTGATGACGAGCATATTGAAGAATTTGTTTTATTTGCCAATCAAAAAGAAACTGGTTTTGTGATTGTTCGGGTTTTAGGTAAAAACATGAATCCAAATGGTGTTATGACAATACTCTCGACTCTTAAAAACGCTAATGTAGATTTAAAACAGTTGAAGCCTTTGCAGCAAATGTTCCAAAAATAGTATTGCGGTTAGTTGTAATTAAAAAGGCGTTTGTCTTATTGATAAACGCCTTTTTAATTATAATTAATTTTTAAAATATTTAAAAGGGACTAATAGCATTCCGAAACATTCGCCGTGCTCTTTACCGATGTGTTTGTGGTGCATTTTATGAGCCCTGCGAACGGCTCTGGAATAGATATTATTGGCATTGCGAAACAATTTAAAACGCTGGTGAATAAATATATCATGAACCATAAAATAAGCCAATCCATAAGCGAAAATCCCTAATCCAATGGCTAATCCGATTTCTAAAATGTTATTTTGCCAAAGCAGAAAAAAACCGATACTAATCACAGCATAAATAATAAAAAACGCATCGTTCCTTTCGAACCAAGAATCATGATCTTTTTTATGATGATCGGCATGTAGATTCCACAAAAATCCGTGCATAATGTATTTGTGGCTAAACCAAGCCATGAATTCCATAGATAAGAAAGTGATAAAAAAAACTAAAACGTGTATCCACATAATATTTAAATTTAAATAATATTCAACTTGTAGCTTAGATAGCTTTTGGCAAAGAGACCGTATTTCTGATAATTGGGTACTCTAATTCGGGTGTTTTTTATATCTGCAGAAGGGGTTTTCTTTAGTTTGGAAAGTAATTTTTTATAATACGTATAAGCGGTATATACCCCAAACTTTGCCTCCATAGGCAAATCAACAATACCTTGATATCCTGCTTTAAAATCGGCTTCAATTTCCTCAATAATCTTTAGTTTTGAAATTTCGTCCAATTGATTTAAATCCGTATTTGGAAAATAGGTACGACTCAAAACTTCATAATCCGCTTTTAAATCCCTTAGGAAATTTACCTTTTGGAATGCAGATCCCAGTCGCATCGCAGAATCCTTTAATTCGTTATACTTGGTATGGTCACCATTGACAAAAACTTTCAAGCACATTAAACCCACTACATCTGCTGAACCGAAAATGTATTCTTGGTATTCTTCGGTAGTTTTGTATTCTGTTTTTGTTAAATCCAATTTCATACTTTTCATAAAAGCATCAATCAGACCCATCGGAATGTCGTATTTGGTAACCGTATGTTGAAAAGAATTCAATACAGGATTCAAACTGATCTTGTTTTTTAAGGCCAGGGCTAGGTCGTTTTCAAAAAGGGCAAATAAACTCTCTTTGTCATAATCATGAAAACTATCTACGATTTCATCGGCAAAACGAACAAATCCATACACATTATAAATGTCTTGACGAATGCTTGGTGCGAGCATTTTTACTGCCGTAGAAAATGACGTACTATAGGATTTTGTTACATTCCTACTGCATTCAAAAGAAACTTTGTCAAAAATAGATTTCATATTAAAGGTGTTTCTCTATTAATTCGGCTACCAACTTCCCTGAAATTAAGGCAGGGGGAACCCCTGGTCCAGGAACAGTAAGTTGTCCTGTAAAATATAAATTAGCCACTTTTTTACTTTTTAATTTTGGTCTTAGAAAAGCTGTCTGTAATAGCGTATTTGCCATACCGTAGGCATTCCCTTTGTAAGAATTGTATTGTTCTACAAAATCATTTTTGCAAAATGATTGCTTAAATATAATATTGTTTTTTACACTTTGTTGTGTTAAGGTTTCAAATCGTTGTATGATTTTATCAAAATATTCCTCTCGCAAGGCCTCTGTATCAACGATATTTGGAGCTAACGGAATTAAAAAGAAGCCAGATTCCATTCCTTCTGGCGCGGCACTTTCATCTGTTTTTGAAGGGAAGTTTGCGTAAAACAAGGGTTCTTTCGGCCATTTTGGATTGTCATAAATATCCTGCGCATGTTGGTTGAAATCAACATCAAAAAATAATGCATGGTGCGAGATGTTTTCTATTTTTTTATTAAAACCCACATAAAAAAGTAATGAAGAAGGCGCAAAAACACGGCTTTCCCAGTATTTTTCGGAATAGGCTCTGTGTTTTTCTTCTAGTAAACTCTCAGTATGGTGGTAATCGGCACCGCTCAAGATAATATCGGCAGTTGTCACTTTTCCGTTTATTAACAGAGCGACCGCTTTATGATCCTCAACGATGATTTTTTCAACAGCAGCATTAGTGTGAAAGGTAACCCCTAATGCACTTGCTAATTTTTCCATCCCTAAGATGACATCAAACATCCCTGTTTTTGGATGCCAAGTCCCCATTCCAAAATCAGCATAATTCATAAAGCTGTAAAATGATGGGGTATCAGAGGGTTTAGCGCCTAAAAACAAAACAGGAAACTCTAATATTTGAATTAATTTTTCGTTCTTGAATTTGCGTCTTACATCACGGCTGATATTACTGAAAAATTGTCCAAGTTTTTTGGTGGTTTCTAAAGTTATTAATTCCAATGGAGAAACTCCCGGGCGATACACTAAATCCTTGATGGCAATGTCATAATTGCTTTTGGCCTCAGCCATAAACTTTTCTAAAACGACACCACTCCCTTGTTCAATATTTTCAAAGGTCTTTACAATTTCGGATAAATTGTCAGCAATTGAAATGAATTCATTGATTCCAAAATAGACCCTGTAAGCAGGAGATAGTTTTACAAGGTCATAATAATCAGAAGTTTTTTTGCCAAAGTCAGCAAAGAATCGCTCGAAAACATCTGGCATCCAATACCAACTAGGGCCCATGTCAAAAGTGAATCCTTCTTTTTTGAGTTGTCGGGCTCTACCGCCAATGGAGGCATTCTTTTCATAAACGCTAACTTGGTGTCCTTTTTGGGCTAGGTAGCAAGCTGCTGAAAGTGCAGCAAAACCAGATCCAATTATTTTTATGTCTTTTTTCATCTATGTTAAACAGTTTTATTGGCAGTACTTATGGTGTTGCTTTAAAATTTATAGGTTTTTTACAAAATTTATTCTTAATCCAACTACTTGGATTAAGAATACAAAATTATGAAACGGTTTTTAATAAATATTTAAAGTTCTGCAACCAATTCGCTAATAGAATGAAAAAGCGTTGTCTTTGTTGTTACTATTTTAGGATCTATATAGGTTACCATTCTTCCCAATAGCCATATTTCGGTATTTTCGGTATTTAAAATCGTATTGTTAATTTGAGAAATATAAGAATTGATTTCATCTTTATCAGGTTGAACGGTTAAATAAGAAACAAATACGATATTGTCAAAATATTTATTTAAATCCTTTAGACTTTCAATAGGCACACTTTCCCCAAGATAAATAGCCTTGTAGCCATGAAATAGGATTTCGTAATTGAGATACATCAATCCCAATTCATGAATTTCATTTAGGGGTAGGTACAAAACGAAAACCTTGTCGGTTTTGGTAGGTTCTAATACCTGAACTTTCTCGGTATGAATGAGCAGTTTTTGCTTAATCAGATAAGTTATAAAATGTTCGTGCGCTGGAGTCAGCGTGTCGGTTTGCCAAAGCAGACCAATCTCATTCATTAAAGGAATAAACACCTCATAAAAAACCTCGCGGAAGGATTTTTTAGATAGTAAATTATCATAGGTATTAAAAAACAAGGACTGGTCAAAATTCATCATTGCTACTTTAAAGTCATTGATAGCATGATTTTTTTTGCTCTTTTCAGAGATGATTTCGTTAACTAATACAGGAATCCTATTGGCCGGTAGGGCAGCGATTCGAGAAATTTTGTAACCGTGATCATGAAGCAAAGTAATATTTAGTAATTTTTGCAAGCTCGCCAAGTCATAATAGCGGATATTGGTGTCCGAACGCATGGGCTCGAGTACATTATATCTTTTTTCCCACATTCTAATGGTGTGTGCTTTGATACCTGAAAGGTTCTCCAGGTCTTTTATACTGAATATTTTTTTTACATTGTTCATACTTTTCTTGAATTCGTTAAACAAATTTAGAAAAATAATTTGGAATAAACCGATATTAGTTTAAATAAATAAAGTTCGCACTTAATTAAGAGCGAACTTAAATATTTGTGACCACGGTGGGATTTGAACCCACACGCCCTTACGAGCACCACCCCCTCAAGATGGCAAGTCTACCGTTTCTCCACGTGGCCTAAAATAAAAAAAAGCCATTCACCAACGCGAACGACTTTTTGTGACCCGACTGGGGCTCGAACCCAGGACCCCATCATTAAAAGTGATGTGCTCTACCAACTGAGCTATCGAGTCATTGCTTCAAGAAAATTTTTTTATGACAAGTCATTTTGTGACCCGACTGGGGCTCGAACCCAGGACCCCATCATTAAAAGTGATGTGCTCTACCAACTGAGCTATCGAGTCATAATCCTTCCTTGAAGGCGGGTGCAAATATAAGACCTTATTATTTATTTTTCAAAGCAATTTTAGTATAAATTTGTCTTTTTTTAGTAAATACTTTTAATCCCTTAATTTATAAGGTTTTATTGTTATGAAAAAGATTATTTTATTAGGTTATATGGGTTCGGGAAAGTCTACAATTGCGAAACTACTCTCCGAAGTTATCGGTGTTCCACACTTGGACTTGGATCAAATGATTGAATCTAAAGCTGATTTGTCCATTGCGACTCTCTTTAAGGAAAAAGGAGAAATTTATTTCAGGAAGTTGGAACATGAAATTTTCCAAGAACTAATAAGTAATCCCAATCCTATGGTTTTAAGTCTGGGTGGAGGAACGCCTTGTTACGCTAATAATCATATGATGCTAAATGGATTTCATTCCGTATCTATTTATTTAAAAGCGTCTATTGATACGTTATCCGAAAGGCTCTTTCTTAATAAAAAAAACCGTCCATTATTGGCTGAGCATGGCGATACCGACTTAAAAGAATTTATCGCCAAACATCTTTTTGATCGCAGTTTTTATTACCATCAAGCACAGCATACCATAGTTGTTGATGGGAAGTCACCTGAACTTATTGTGAGGGAAATCCAAAAAAGATTAGCTTAAATAGGCATGATCATTTTGATCTTCAAAAACCACTTGCACATGTTCCAATAGCGATGTTGAAAGTGATATTCCTTTGAAGTCAGCTTTAACAGGGTATTTTTTGTGGTTTCTATCTACTAATACGGCGGTCTTTAATTTCTTTAAAGGGACATCTAAAAAAAATTTCACACCATAAATTAATGTAGTTCCAGAGTTTAAGACGTCGTCAATCAAAACCATTCCTTTATTCTCATACTCTTCTTTAGATAAGCTCGTAGTGACACCTGCATTCGGATTTTGTTTGTTGATATGTACTTCACAAAGTAATACTTTTATTGGAGCAATATGCTCTAAAGCCTCGGCTATTTTTTTTGCGAAAATAAAACCATTAGAAGCAATTCCAGCAAGAACAATTTCCTGTTCATCAACGAAGGTTTCGTAGATTTGATAGGCAATTCTTTTTGTTTTATGTTGAATTTCTTGATTGTTAAGGATGATGTTTGGACTCATAAATATTTGTTTTTTCAAACGGACTTCAAAATTGTTGGTGTTTTCCAACGGATTCAAAAATAACTAATTTTTATTAATTGGAAGATTTCGTGGTGTCTTAAAAAAATATATATTCAACTAGGGTAGGTATTTCCTCGTGTTTTTCTATTATTTTGAAATAAAGATAAAGAACAGTTCTTTTCCTTTTCTTGGTTCAATTGAGTTATAGGCGGTTTCTAAAGTTTTAATTGTGAAATCATTTTCAAATCGCATAAGGTATTCTTCCTTAGAACCACCAAAAGGAGGACCTGCTTCTGTAAGTGGGAATTGGAATAGCAATCCAACTATTTTTCCATTGGGCTTCAAAATAGACTTCATTTTCTGAACATAGGCTGGCCTTAATTTAGGGTCTATAGCACAAAAAAATGTTTGCTCGATGATTAAATCATATTGGCCTTTTAATTCAAAAAAATCAGACGCAATGATGTTTTCTTTAGGTAAACTAGGCATTCTTTTTTTGATGTTTTCCAAAGGGGTTGTAGCGTAGTCGACTACATATGTCTCCTTAAAACCTTTCTGAATCAAATAGTCAAACTCATAACCATTTCCTGCCCCAGGAATTAGGATACGCAGGTTTTTGTCTTCTAATTGGTCGATAAATTCTTTGATGGGCGTAGTTATTGCTCCTACATTCCAGCCAGTTTCATT
>CALQBR020000056.1 GCA_943328865.2 Sphingobacterium thalpophilum | reverse complement strand
GAACGGAAGTTATTTATAAAGATGATGCAGTTTCTAAAAAAGATACTAAAATCAACCACCAATTAACCAAAGAAAAACAGAAAACAATTCTTACAAGAGCTGAATCTGAATTGCGATTGAGTCAAGCAAAACTTGTGATAGAAGGAGCCAACTTGCATCACAACGAGTATGGTACAAAATTGTTTGCTGACTTCTTTTTCTTTATCACTGGTTTCCACGGTTTCCACGTATTTTCAGGGGTGATTATTAATATTATTATTTTCTTTAATGTGCTTGTTGGAACTTACGAGAAAAGAAAAAGCTATGAAATGGTAGAAAAGGTTGGTTTGTACTGGCACTTTGTGGATTTAGTATGGGTGTTTGTATTTACAGTTTTCTATCTTGTTTAATTTTTAAAAGTTTTTATTATGTCACACGAACACGTTTCTAATACAAAAAGAATTTGGTTTGTTTTTATACTTTTATCAGTAGTAACAACGGTAGAAGTTTTTCTTGGGATTTTAAAACCACAGTCATTACACCTGAATCATTTCTTAGGAATGAATCTTTTGAACTGGATTTTCTACATCTTGACTATTTTTAAAGCCTATTATATTGTTTGGGCATTCATGCACATGGAAGGAGAAAAAGGAAGTCTTCGTTGGGCTGTTGTTTCTTCTGTAATATTTTTAGTAGCGTATTTGTTGTTTATTCTTCTAATTGAAGCAGATTATATTTTTGAGGTTTTCAAAAATTCCACCATAAAATGGAATTTTTAACAGCATATTAATTCAACAAAAAAGGCGGTTTTTACACCGTCTTTTTTTATTTTTGTACTTTTAATTATTTACTGTTTGCAATGAAAAAAAATATAGTCCTTTTTTCGCTTTTTATTTTCCCTATTGTAGCCTATCTTTTTTTTGCTTCAGGAGTAAATAGTTTTACCAAATTACCCATATTGACCCCTAAAATTCCCGATTTTAAAGGATGGGCTACTCTAAATGGAGAACCAATTAGTCTCGATAAGAAAATCACCATTTTGGGGTTCTCGGGATTACAGATGATGAAAAATCGCGGGAATTATTTTAATTTGAACCATAAAATATACCACCGTTACCACGAATTTAAAGATTTACAGTTTGTTGTTTTGTGTCCCTTAGGAACAGAAGAGGATGCTAAATATATTTTAAACCGTTTGTCTGCTATTACCGATGTGTCTCAATGGCATTTTGTTTTTGCCAAACCAGATGAAATTCAACAGTATTTCAATCAATTGAAATTAAAAGGAAAATTAGAGGCTGATTTTGGGACGCCCAATGTTTATATTGTCGATAAAGAGCGGAATTTAAGAGGTAGGAAAGAACAAAAGGAATACAAAGAAGGTTATAATACCTTTCATCTTTCGGAGTTGAGTAATGAGATGTTAGATGACTTTAAAATCATTTTGTATGAATATCGTGCTGCATTGAAAAAGAATAATAATGCTTCCCGAAAAATTTAATCGATTCACATGCTTAAAAATAAATCATATATAGGGATTTCATTAGTAGTTTTGATTTTTGGAATTTACGCTGTTCCGAAGATAGTCAATAGAATCAGCGATAATGAAGTGGTAAAAGGCAGTCGTTTGGACAAGGTTTCCGATAATTCTAAAGAGAATGGAAAGTTATTCAAAATTGGCCCCGCTCCTCAATTTGAGCTAACCGATCAAAATAATGCCATTGTCTCCAATAAAGATTATAAAGGGAAAGTGTATCTTGTAGAATTCTTCTTTACTACTTGCCCTACAATATGTCCTAAGATGAATAGGAATATGATCGCGATTCAAAATCATTTTTTTGGAAACCCGAATTTTGGAATAGCTTCCATTACCATTGACCCGACAAATGATACGGCGCCCATTTTAAAAAAACATGCGGATGATTTAGGCGTGCGTTCTTCTAATTGGCATTTTTTAACGGGTGACAAAAAGTACATTTTTGACTTAGCTAATAAAGGTTTTAATTTGTATGCTGGAGAAAATAGTAAAGTTAATGGTGGTTTCGAACATTCCGGTTTGTTTGCATTAATCGATAAAAATGGAGATATTCGTTGCCGAAAAGATGATTTCGGAAACCCGATTTTATACTACGACGGATTAGAAAAAGAAGGATTGAAAGCCTTACAACAAGATATAGCAATTTTATTAAGAGAATAATTATGGAAGACAATTTTATAGAGAAAAAAACAAGCGGTTTTATAGTGGCCGTTTCAATTATAATCCCCTTGGTAGTCGCTATTTTATTTAGAGTAAAACTTAAAGATTTTGGAATAGACGTCCCACCACTTTCTTTTTTACCTCCAATTTATGCTTCTATAAATGGAGTTACGGCTTTGGTTTTAGTGACTGCGGTTCTTGCCATTAAGAAAGGAAATAAGAAGTTACACGAAGGATTAATGACTACGGCCATTGTACTTTCAGTTATCTTTCTGGTGATGTATGTTGCTTACCACATGACGACGGATTCTACTAAATTTGGTGGAGAGGGTCTGATAAAGTTTGTGTATTTCTTTATATTGATCACCCATATTATTTTGTCTATAGCCATTATTCCTTTGGTTTTGATTACCTATGTTAGAGCACTAGCAGAAAGCTTTGACCGACATAAAAAAATCGCAAAGATTACATTTCCTATTTGGTTGTATGTTGCAGTTACCGGGGTAATCGTTTATTTAATGATTGCACCTTATTATGTTTCCTAAACGCATACTCCAAAGTCAGAAATTCAAGATTCAAAATTTGTTTTTTCTTCTTTCCTTTTGCTTTTTATCCATAGCTTCTCAAGCGCAGTGTGCGATGTGTAGAGCCGCTTTAGAAAGTGAAGGCAACGGCGCTAAGGCTGAAGCCGTAAATGACGGAATCGTTTATTTAATGGCAGTGCCTTATTTGCTAGTAGCGGTAGCAGGTTATTATATTTACCAGATGAAAACCAAAACAAGTAAGAAATAATTCTTAATAATTTCAATAGTTGGGGTTAGTGTTTTTTATTGAATCCCATCTACTGAAACATCCACTGCGCCATTTACTTTGATAAAAGCGATAACTGCTTTATTGGTGAGTTGTATCTTTTGGAATTGAATGTCACCCACACTTCCATTTATAAAAACTCCAGGTACAGGAGAATAGTTTTTTAAGTATTTCATCATACTTTGTTTGCCCTCATCTAAATTTCCTTTGATAGAATAACGACAACTTTCCTGAATTTTTTTCAAGATAAGACCTTGAGCCAGCCAGTTTGCGGCTTTCAGTAACTTGTTTTTGGTGTCTATGGCGTAGTCCAATTGGTCAAAATAAATCTCTTTTGTAGTTTCATTATATTGAGGTACTCCAGTTAAATAGATTGTTCCATTTATACTTCCTAATAAGTCCAAAGCAATAACCATTTTGCCGTTTTTGTGCCAAAGTGCTACATTTTGAACCGTAATCTTTTTGCTTCCACTACCAAATTCTTGACCTGAAAAGTTTTTGGTAATTATTTTTGAGGCATCTTGATAGTTGGAAATCGCTACGATATTGGCGGTAATTTTATCAGGCATTTGCGTGACTTGTTTCAGCAAAATTTTGTTCTTGTCAAATTTGGTAGCTGGTTTCTGTCCGATCATCGTTTCCATATTGCATTTTAAGCCCATTTCCATTGAAATAGATTCTTTTTTGAATTGCGCATCAGTGGCATATAATTCAATCGGAACCACACGAAGCCATGTTTCATATGCTTCATTCATTTGGAATGGGGTACATACCTTTTCTAAGGCACTCAAGACATTAGGTTTGAAATCCATTGATTTGTTAATCGATTCATCGATGATTCTTTCAATTTTGGATTTAAAAATCTTAACCGCAGGGTCAATTAAATAGGTGATTGGAATTGCTTTGCCTAAAACATTTGTTGTCGGGCTTTCATTCCATTTCAATGACGTAAGCTTGGTAGTCGTGTTTAACTTCCAATTAGACAAGCTAATGTCACTCGTTAGCGTAATGACGCCATTTAGATTAAATTCTCTAGTGGTATACAGCGAAACCCCAAATTGGTCTGTTCCAATACGGTATTTGATAAACGCTTTTAAAGGAATGGCAGTTTTGATTTTTCCATTTTGGTTCTCAATGGTAATAGGGGCAAACTTCCATACTTTAAGCTCAACATTGTCATCTTCGATTTTGGTATCCTCGTAAATTAATCCATTGAGAAATTTATTGGATTGATTTTCTATGTCTTTTAGTTTGATGGCGAATGGAATTTTGATAAATGAGGTGGCATTTTCATAAACCAGTGGAGCGGCATCATCGGGTTCAGGTTTTAATGCGGCGATTTTTTTATTGGATGAACAGCTAGAAAGTGTTAAAAAAACAAGGAAAATTGCAGTTTGGAATATTGTCTTCATGGGTAATAAATGTATTAATTGATTGTGAGGCAAATTTAATTTTTATTTTCGAATATCTATAGCAAAATCAACTAACATTATTTAAGGAGAAAGGTCTTATAAGATTAAGTTAATTGTTGTTAAAAATTATCAAAAAAAACTAAATTTGCAACCTCATTACTTCTTCGATGCGTTACATTTTGAATATGGAAAAAAAAATAATTCGTAATATACACTTGGTTTTGATGTTGCTTTTGGGATTTTCTTCTCAAGCACAATCCAAGAAATGGACTTTGGAGGAATGTGTGGACTATGCTGTTAAAAACAACATTTCAATCAAACAAGCGGATTTAGACAATAAAATTGCTTTAATTGAGAAATCAACTGCCACGGGGAATTTTTTACCAACTTTAAATGCCAATTCCAACCACTCTTGGAATATTGGATTGAATCAAAATATCACTACAGGTCTTTTACAAAATCAAACGACCCAATTTACCGCCGCTGGTTTGAGTTCAAATATTGATCTTTATAACGGCCTTCAAAATCAAAATCGTCTGCGAAGAGCTAATCTTTCTGTTGTTGCCGCACAATACCAGTTGGTTAAAATGAAAGATGATATTTCGTTAAATGTAGCCAATGCCTTTTTGCAAATTCTTTTCAATAAGGAAAATGTGAAAGTGCAACGGGAACAAATGGAAAACAATGAAAAACAACTGAATCGTTCTCAAGAATTGGTTTCCGCTGGAATGGTTCCTAAAGGGGATTTGTTAGATATTAAAGCGACTCTTGCTTCCAATAAACAAGCGGTTGTGACTGCTGAAAATGCGTTGTTGATTTCTAAATTAAGCTTAGCGCAATTGTTACAGCTTGATAATTTTCAAGATTTTGATATTGCTGCTAGTGGTTCAGATATTAACGAAAGTACAATCCTAACACAGAGCCCATCGTCTATCTTTGAAAAAGCAAGACAAGAAAGGATCGAATTGAAATTAGCCAAAACCAATATGGAAATTGCCCAAAGCGATCTTAAGATTGCAAAAGGCGCTTATCAGCCAAGCTTACAGGGGTTTTATAGTTTCAGCACCCGAGCGGGTTATTCAGATCGGTTTTTAGGTTCTAAATTAAATACTGCCATACCGCCCAATGTCATTGGTTATGTCGAGGGTACCAACCAAATGGTCTTACAACCTAGTTTTTCTCCCATCTTAGGAAAAGCATTGCCTTTATTGGAGCAGTTTGATAACAATAAAGGGCATTCTTTTGGAATCCAATTGAGCATTCCGATTTTAAATGGATTTGCAGTTAGTAATAATGTAGCGCGAACCAAAGTTGCTTTAGAGCGTTCCAAAATTGCTTTTAGTCAACAAGAGTTAGACTTAGAAAGAAATGTGTATACCGCTTTCGCAGATGCTAAAGGCGCGATGAAAACCTATGAATCGGCTATTGTTGCTTTAGAAGCCAGACAGGAAGCCTATGATTATGCCAAAGAGAAATATGCCGTTGGTATGATGAATGCCTTTGATTTTAATCAGTCGCAAACATTATTAGTCAATGCCCAATCCGAAGTATTACGAACCAAATACGACTATATGTTTAGAGTAAAAGTCTTAGCTTTTTATTTTGGTATTCCCATCATTCAAAAACAATAACCATGTCAAAAAAAACGATTTATATTTTATCAGGTTCTGCCCTAGTCTTAGTTGTGGCTTTATTAGCACTTTCAAAAATGGGAGTTATCGGAAGTCAAAAAAAGGGAACTGAGGTTGATATTGCTCTAGTAAATGAAATGACCATTATTGAAACGGTTTCGGCAACAGGTAAAATCCAACCCGAAATTGAAGTAAAAATCTCGTCGGAAGTTTCTGGCGAAATTATTGCCTTGCCTATAAAAGAAGGACAGGTGGTTAAAAAAGGAGATTTGTTGGTAAAGATCAATCCCGATTTGTATACTTCAGGTTTCAATCGTTCCGTTTCGAATTTGTCGGGTACTAAAGCGGGTTTAAGTCAAGCAGACGCCTCTTTTAAAGAAGCCAAATCGAATTACGACAGGAGTAAAACCTTGTTTGATAAAGGGATTATCTCCAAGTCAGACTGGGATAAAGCAGTTGCGTCTTTTGAAGTAGCTAAAGCAACTAAAGAATCGGCTTACTATAATGTGCAAAGTGCTTCGGCAACCGTAAATGAAGCCAAGGATAACTTAGGAAGAACAACTATTTACGCGCCTGCAGATGGAACGATTTCGATGTTGAATGTGGAATTAGGAGAACGTGTTTTGGGGACGCAACAAATGGCAGGAACAGAGATCTTACGGGTGGCCAATCTCAATAATATGGAAGTGGAAGTTGATGTTAATGAAAATGACATTGTAAAAATAAATATAGGAGATGCCGCAAAAGTCGAAGTAGATGCCTATTTGAAAAAAGAATTCACTGGAGTCGTTACAAGTATTTCCAATTCGGCAAGTTCTGATTTGACGGCAGATCAAGTGACTAATTTTAAAGTTAAAATTAGAATTCAAAAAGAATCCTATCAAGATTTGTTAGTTGGCAAACCAGCGACTTACTCTCCATTTCGACCAGGGATGACTGCCACGGTAGATATTATTACCACTAGAAAAGAAAGGGTTTTAGGTGTTCCAATTAGTGCTATAGTTGTTAAATCGGACACTGCTGCCGTAGAAAAAATTACGGTTGATGATATAGAAAAGAAAGAGAAACAACCCGTTTCTAAAAGCGATCAAAAATACGAATGTGTTTTTGTGAAATCAGGAGATAAAGTAAAAATCAGCGTGATTAAAACAGGGATTCAAGATGATACGAATATCGAGGTGATTTCAGGACTTAAAAAAGGAGAGACTATTATTATTGGACCTTATACTACAGTTACTAAAGACTTGAATTCAGGCGATAGGATAGTGGTGAGAAACCCATCTGATAAGCTAAAAGAAGAAGAGTAGTCAATCACTAATTCGTTTACTTCATGCCCTACATTCTTAATATTGAAACGGCTACAAAAAATTGTTCTGTTGCGCTCGCAAAAGCAGGGAAGACAATTCTTTGCAAGGAAATGGCAGAAGAAGGCTATTCTCATGCCGAGAAACTTCATGTTTTTATAGCTGAAATTCTACAGGAATTGCAATTGAATTTTAAGGATTTAGCTGCTAT
>CALQBR020000055.1 GCA_943328865.2 Sphingobacterium thalpophilum | reverse complement strand
ACCGCGCAAGTGGCGATGCTATGGCTACAGTGAAATTATTCAAGATGTTATTGGATAAAGATTTGGAAAAAACCATTGTAAAAGAGTTGATTAAAACTGAAATGATCAAAGGGATTGCTCCAAAATTATTGGACATCGTGGAACACCTACCCTCAAAAACGGGAATTTACTATATTCATCGAGAAGATGGCGGAATCATTTTTATTGGAAAAAGCAAAAACATCAAAAAAAGGGTTAATCAACATTTTACAGGGATTACCAAAAGTGCTAAAAAAATTCAGCATGAAGTTTTCACGGTAACCTATGAAGAAACTGGAAGTGAATTGATTGCGGTTTTAAAAGAATCGGAAGAAATCAAAATTAACAGACCTATTTATAACCGCATGTCTCCAAAGAATAATTTTGCGTGGGCAATTTATACCGAGAAAGACCAAAACGACTACCTGAATTTAAATCTTCGAAAAGCCGATGGCCGAAAGAAAGAGATTATGGCATTTACTACTGCGCAAGAAGGTAAAAATGCATTATTTAGACATACCGCAAATTATGGTTTGTGTCAAAAATTAACGGGATTATATGAAACTAAATCCCACTGTTTTCAACACACTATAAATGAATGTGATGGCGCTTGTATTGGTTTGATTTCTAATGCGGAATACAATGCAAGGGTTCAGGAATTTATAGCCAAAAACAGTTTCGACAATCAAAATTTAATCCTCGTTGACAAAGGTAGAACTATTAATGAGCGTAGTGCCATACTGATTGAAAACGGAATCTACAAAGGGTATGCTTTTTATGATTTGAACTATCAAGTTACCAATGTCGAAATTTTAAAAAACATCATTATTCCAATGCAAAACAATCGAGATACGCGAAATATCATACAAAATCACATTAGAAAAAGTAAATCGATTAGAACAATAAAATTTTAGTTTGTTCCCCTTCGAGAAAATAATTATCCTAAGTACTTCTTTATAAAAATATCCCAATAATAGCTAAATGAATTATCTCATAACGATTATAGGACCGACAGCAATCGGAAAAACAGCTTTGAGTATCGCTTTGGCTAAAGAGTTTCATTGTGATATTATTTCTTGTGATAGCCGGCAATTTTTCAAGGAAATGGTTATTGGAACAGCTGCACCAACCCAACAAGAGCTATCTGAAGCAAATCATCATTTTATTCAAAATAAATCTATTACTGAATCCTATTCCGTAGGGGATTTCGAGAAAGAAGCCATTAAAAAATTAAATGAATTATTTTTAACCAATAACTATGCGGTATTAGTTGGTGGATCAGGGCTTTATGTTGATGCGGTAATTAAAGGTTTTGATGAATTTCCTGAAATTAACGCTTCGGTTCGAGAAGTAGTAAACCAAAATTATATGCAATTGGGGATTTCCTATTTACAACAAAAATTAGAAGCCTTGGATTTCGAATATTTTCAAAAAATAAAGATTGAAAATCCTCAAACACTACAAAATCCACAACGGATGATGCGCTTTGTAGAAGTTTGCATTGGAACAGGAAAACCCTATTCCTCTTTTTTAAATCAGAAAAAAATAAACCGAAACTTCACTCCTATTCTCATTGGATTAGAAGCCGAAAGAAGTATTATTTATGAGCGTATAAATCAGCGGGTAGATGCGATGATGAACTCAGGATTATTACCTGAAGTACAAGGTTTATCTACTTATAAAAACCTAAATGCACTTCAAACAGTGGGTTATCGTGAATTGTTTGATTATATCGATGGAGAATATCCCTTGGCTTTCGCTATCGAAGAAATCAAAAAAAACACCCGTCGATTTGCCAAACGACAACTTACTTGGTTTAAAAAAAATGAAAAAGTCAGATGGTTTGACTTTAATACCTCCCTTAAAGAAATTCTTGATTATATCTCCAGTCACTCCAAATAAAAAAAGTCAAGCTAAATGCCAATAGCCTCAAATTTCACTTCGATTTATAGTAAAGATTGGGAAATCAACTTTACACAATGTAGTCCAAACGGTTATTTAAAATATACCGACTTATGTCATCTTTTACAAATGACAGCTGCGTGTCATTCAGAAATTGGAGGTATTAGTTTTTCTGACATGCAGGAATTTAACCAAGCTTGGGTATTAAGTCGTATGCGAGTGGAAATTATCGAATTACCAAAATGGAAAGACATTATTACGATAAAAACTTGGATTAAGACCTTGGCTCGTTCTCGCTCAGTAAGGGCATTGGAAGTTTATGTAAACAGAAAAAAAATGGCAGGTTCTGAAACCTTTTGGGCAGTTTTCAATACTCAAACCAGACGTCCTGAAGCCTTGGCTTTGCCACACGAGCATTTTGAATTCTATCCAGAGCATAAAGCTACACAAACACCTCTTTCCAAAATCAATATAAATCCTGATAAAGAATTGGTATTTGAGAAAACAGTAGTGATATCCGATTTGGACATCGTCTATCATGTGAACAATGTGAAATACCTGGAGTGGTGTTTGGATTCTATTGACGAAAAAGCCATTTTGGAGCAACAAATCGAGAGTTTTGATATGAACTTCCTGAAAGAATTATCGTTAAAAGACAAAGTGGTACTACACGAAAATAAATTAGACAAACATTCCGTTTTTAGTATTACAAAAAAAGACCAAACTTGTTTTGCATTGCAATTAAACTGGAAATAAAAAAGGCTCCGAATATTATTCGGAACCCTTTAGTTATTCAGCTACTTTGCTTTTTACTACTAATCTAAACCCTTCACCATGTATGTTTAATATTTCAACATCTTCATCTGGTTTAAGGTATTTTCTTAATTTTGCAATGTAAACATCCATACTTCTTGAGGTGAAATAGTTATCATCCCTCCAAATTTTAGTAAGTGCTAATTCTCTTGGCATCAAATCATTTTCATGCAAGATTAGCATTTTAAGCAATTCATTTTCTTTTGGCGATAATTTGATTGGTTCGTCATTATTGAAGGTTAAAAAACGCAATTTAGAATTCAAATGAAATTTTCCGATTTTAAATTCGAATTTGGTAATGTCTGTTTTGGTATCCACTGATTTTCTTTGAATAATGGCTTTGATTTTCATCAATAAGACTTCTGAATCAAAAGGTTTATTCAAATAATCATCTGCACCAACTTTATAACCTTTGAGCACATCTTCTTTCATCGATTTTGCAGTAAGGAAAATAATAGGCACTTCTTTATTTTTTTCTCTTATTTCCTTAGCCAAAGTATACCCATCTTTGTAAGGCATCATAACATCAAGGATGCACAAATCGTAAGTATCTTTTTTGAATTTTTCAAAACCTTCCATCCCATTTTTTGCTAATGTAACATCAAAGTCATTAAGCACTAAATAATCTTTCAAAATCGCTCCAAAATTTTGGTCGTCTTCAACTAAAAGTATTTTTTTATTTTCTGTTTCCATAACCTTAATTAATTAATGGTATTTTTATAATAAAGGTACTACCCTTTCCTTTTTCACTTTCTACAAATACTTCACCATTGTGATCTTCTACAATTCTTTTAACATAAGCCAATCCTAGACCATGTCCTTTAACATTATGCAAATCGCCCGTATGCTCGCGGTAGAATTTCTCGAAAATTCTTTTTTGAGCTACTTTACTCATTCCTGCTCCTTGATCTTTTATTTTAATAATTACAAAATCTTTTACATTCTCTGTATATATATCAACTTTTGGAGCTGCTGGAGAGTACTTTATTGCATTGTCTAATACATTTACAATCACATTGGTAAAATGAACATCATTTAATAAAACTGTCGTTCGTTTTGCCTGGAAATGGGTTGTAATAGTACCTTTACGATCTTCAACAATTAAATGAATATGCGCTATGGCTTCATCAATTACATCATGAATATTGTTGGATTCTTTATTAATTTCGAGTTCTTTACGCTCTAATTTTGAAATTCTTAGCACATTTTCAACTTGTGCGTGCATGCGTTTATTTTCATCTCTTATCATTTGAAGATAACGATGTACCTTCTCTTTGTCATCGATAATTTTAGGATTTTTTATGGCATCCAAAGCCAAATTTATTGTAGCGATAGGTGTTTTAAACTCATGCGTCATATTATTGATGAAATCGGTCTTGATTTCTGAAATCTGACGTTGGCGTATCAACTGATTTAATGCACTCGTATAAGTAATTACTATAATTAAGGTAAAAACAATTGACAACACAGTTATTCCTACTAATTCAGATAATAAAAATTTCTTTTTCTGCGGAAAACTAACCATCAATTCATATTTTCTATTCCCTTCGTTATCTATAAATATCGGAATCGAATAGGTGCTAAATTTATCAGATTTAAATTTATCAGATTTGATTTTGGTAGCCAATCCGTTGCTGTAAATTCCATATTCAAAAGGAGTTTTCACCCCGAATTCATGCAACTCACTTGATAATAATTTTTGCAACATTACCTTAGAAACCCTTTCTTGAATAGGCATGATAGAAGCCACGTCTTTGAAGAAAATTTCAAACTGTGCGTTGTCTAATATATCTAAGCTACCCGTCTTTTGAATCTTAACATCCGGAATTAAATTATTCTCAATTTTCGGATCATCAATCTTATTGTTATTGTATACCTCTGTAACCCTTTTAGAGGAAAAATTCTTGAGTTTTACACTATCTATTTTTTTGTCAAAGAACATCGAAGACAAGTTATAATCTTCAGATATTATACTGTTTGAATAAATTACCGTTTCATTGGTTCTTGCATTCTTTTGAACGTAGTAAAACTCTAATAAATCATTTTTCTGAGGAACTTTTCCGGTACTGTCTTTATAATGGTTGTATTTATCATAAAAACTGTATGCTTCCTGTTTTTGTAGTTTTTCTGCGACATTACTAATGACTTGCTGAACGTTAAAACGAAACTGCTCCTCATTGTTCTGAAAAGAAGTCCTAAACCAATATACCTGTACTAGTATAATCCCAATTAGGGACAAACTCATTAATACAATCAGCAATCGAAAAAACAACTTATTCATCGTTACAAATTTAACATTTTAACAGTTAAATCATAAATACATTAACCAAACATTAACAACAATACTTATTTTTACTGATTCATCAGTTTTTTAAGAATTTCATCGGTTTTTACTACTGCTTTATCGAAATCTGTATTTTCAATTACATAATCACTTTTCGCAATCCGCATAGCATCGGTCCATTGATTATTGATGCGTTTCACGACACTTTGAGCATCTGTTTTATCCCTTTCCATCACGCGTTGAATGCGAATATCTTCAGGCGCTAACACTGTTATTATGGCATCACAGTCTTTATAACTACCGCTTTCAAATAAAATCGCGGCTTCTTTAACCACTAGAGGTGCTTTATTGTGTTGTGTCAACCAGGACTGAAAATCGAGTTTTACTGCAGGATGAATGATTTGATTTAATTTTTCGAGATTTTCTGAATTGTTAAAAACGATTTTAGCCAATTTTTCCCGACTCAGCTTTTCATTTTCAAATACAGCTGGTCCAAAAAGCTGCTTAATGGCTTGAAGGGTTTGTGGTAATGCCAATATTTTTTTTGAGGCATCGTCTGAAATGTAAACAGGGATTCCCAAAGACTGGATATGTTTGGCAATCGAAGTTTTACCGCTCCCAATTCCTCCGGTCAACCCTATGATTTTTGTCATAATTTAAAGAATAATTCTGGAAATGCTTCTTGTGGCTTTTGTCTTAACAAATTAATTTTAACGAATGATTCTATAAATCCAAAGCCATATCCGAAAAATTGTTTCCAAACAGCAATCAATGATAAATAACCAATTTTAAAGCTTTTATTTTGATAGGAAGAAACCACGAATAACAATAGAAAATAAACAAAATAACATTTCAGTAAAAAATCTTCAGCAAAAATTAATAATACCAAGGATAGGAAAAAACCAATACAAAATAGTGATGGAAAAAAATATGTCCATTTGCTATATTTAGGGTACCAACTATTTATGATAGGCCTTGCCTTTCCGAACTTATTGACCTGCAAAGAAAATTTATCCCAATCTACTCTGCGTTTGTGATAGACATACGCATTAGAAAAAAGCTTACTTTTATATCCTAAATTCCACAATCGAATTGTTAAATCTGGATCTTCTCCAGGATGAATATTCCCAAATCCACCTGAAGCTTCAAAGGCTCTTTTAGACAATCCCATATTGAAACTTCGGGGTTGAAATTGATCAATTTTTTCAGATCCACCGCGAACACCTCCCGTAGTTAAAAAAGATGTCATCGCAAAATTGATTGCTTTTTGAATATCAGAAAAGGAATCCAATGCCTTATCGGGCCCTCCAAAACAATCTACAAAATTGACTTTTAATTGATTTGCAACTTCTGACAAATAATGCTTTGGAAGCATGCAATCAGAATCAAAAATCAGAAAATAATCGCCTTTTGCCAAACTCATTCCAAAATTTCTAGAATCACCAGGACCTGAGTTATATTTTAAATAATAGGAAATATTTAATCGGTCTTTATAGCTATCTACGACCTGGTCGCAAGGCAAAGTCGAGCCGTCTTCTATAATTACTATTTCGAATTCTTCCTTAAAATCAGATTGTGATACACTTTCTAAAAGTTCATTTACTTCATCCGGTCGGTTAAAAACAGGGATAATTAAAGAGAAATACATTGTATTGGTATAGGTTAAATAATCTAATTGAAATCAATTGTAACAAAGGTAAACTTTACAAATAAAGTATTCCTAACATTTATATTGAGGGTTTTGCTAACCCTAAAACTTTTCTAATACTTCTTGACTTACACCCATATTGGAAAATCCACCATCATGGTATAAATTTTGAAGCGTTACTTTTTTGGTTAAATCGGAGAACATGACCAAGATATAATTAGCGCAATCCAAAGCCGATGCATTTCCAAGCGGAGCCATTTTTTCTGAATAAGCAATAAATTCATCAAATCCTTTTACGCCATGACCCGCTTTGGTTGGGGTTGGGGATTGAGAAATAGTATTGACTCTCACTTTTTTATCTTTCCCAAAGAAATAGCCAAAACTACGGGCAATAGATTCCAAAAAGGCTTTGTTATCGGCCATATCATTATAATCTGGAAAAACCCGTTGTGCTGCCATATAAGACAAAGCAACGATACTCCCCCACTCGTTCATGGCTTCTTTTTTATACAGCACTTGCATCACTTTATGAAACGAAACCGCTGAAACATTCCAACCTTTTTCAGTATACTCGTAATTTTGGTTGGTGTAATGATTTCCTTTTCTGACATTTACCGACATTCCGATAGAATGCAAAACAAAATCAATCTTTCCACCCAAAATTTCCATTGCTTTATCGACTAAATGCTCCAAATCAGCAACAGAAGTAGCATCTGCAGGAATAACCTGTGCATTAGTTTTTTGTGCCAACAAATCAATTGTACCCATTCTAATGGAAGCAGGCGCATTGGTTAACACAAAAACGCCCCTTTCTTCATGAATCCTTTCGGCTGTCTTCCAAGCTATTGAATGCTCATCTAAAGCACCAAAAATAATCCCTTTTTTTCCTTTT
>CALQBR020000054.1 GCA_943328865.2 Sphingobacterium thalpophilum | reverse complement strand
TGCTCAAAATCCTACGATTGACAAAGCGATTCTGAATTTAAAAAAGCCTATTCTTATTTTGGATTTGTCTATTCCAAAGAATGTGAATGAAGATGTTAAAGACTTGGAAGGCGTTACGTTAATTCATATGGACCATTTGTCTCAAATGACCGATGAAACTTTAGAGAATAGAAGAAAACACATCCCTGCTGCCGAAGCTATCATTGCAGAGGTAAAAGAGGAATTTATAGTTTGGACAAAAGCCAGAAAATTTGCGCCTACCATTCACGCTTTAAAAGCAAAATTGAATGCAATAAAAACGGCTGAATTGAATTTTCAAAGTAAAAAAATAGCTGATTTTAACGAAGAACAAGCCGAAATCATCAGCAATAGAATCATTCAAAAAATTACTACTCATTTTGCCAATCACTTGAAAGATGACAACACGATGGTCGATGAAAGTATCGAGTGGATTGAGAAAGTATTTCAAATTGAAGCGACTGCAAAATAATGAGTAAAATAATACGCATCGGAACTCGCGATAGTGAACTCGCACTCTGGCAAGCCCATACGGTCGAAAAAAAATTAAATGATTTAGGTTACAAAACCCAAATTATTGCCGTAAAATCGCAAGGGGATCTTTTACTCGACAAACCTTTATACGAATTAGGCATCACAGGTATTTTTACCAAAACCTTAGATATCGCAATGATTAATGGCCAAGTAGATATCGCGGTGCATTCGATGAAAGATGTTCCTACGGCTTTGCCCATCGGAATTGTTCAAGCGGCCGTTCTAGAAAGAGCCAATACCCTAGATATTTTAGTGCACAAAGGAAACCTTAATTTTTTACAACAAAAAGGAACAATTGCTACTGGAAGTTTGCGTCGCCAAGCACAATGGTGGAACAAATACCCCAATCATACGGTAGTTGATTTGCGTGGAAACGTGAACACCAGAATGCAGAAATTGCAAGAGAGCGATTGGAATGGGGCTATTTTTGCCGCAGCTGGTTTAGAACGCATTAACCTTAAACCAGAGAATTATATCAACCTCGATTGGATGATTCCTGCACCCGCTCAAGGGGCGATGCTCGTGGTAGCAATGGCCAATGACGATTTTACAAAAGAAGCGGTTGCCCAACTCAATGATATTGAAACCGAAATCTGCACCCATATAGAACGCCAATTCTTAAAAACCCTCGAGGGCGGTTGTACCGCACCTATTGGCGCTTTGGCGACATACAATGAGAAGGAAGATGTCATCCAATTTAGAGGGGTGCTGTTTTCTATTGATGGTAAAGAAAAAATAGAAATCGAGAAATCGGTTCCTGTTGAACAATGGAAAAAACTAGGATATGAATCTGCCCAAGAAATTTTACAAAATGGCGGTGCCCTATTGATGAAAAAAATCAAAGAAACGCTAAAAAAATAATGCAAACTCCAATCCGAATACTATCGACCAAAATACTTACGGCTACTCAAAAGCAGGAATTAATGAAGGCTCATTTTGAGGTTGTCGAAGCCGATTTTATCAAAACTGAAAACCGAACCTTTGAATTAAAAGCACTTAATGACAATCTGATTTTTACCTCTCAGAATGCAGTGCGCAGTTTTTTTCAACACCCAGAATTTGAGACCTTAAAATCCAAAAATGTTTTTTGCGTCGGTCTGAAGACCAAAATTGTATTGTCGGAAGCGGGTTTTAATGTATTGGCTTACACGGGTTATGCCGCCGATCTAGCCGAAATTATCACGTTGATTTATGCCTCGGAAAGCTATACTTTTTTTAGTGGAAACTTACGAAAAGAGACTTTGCCCAAAGCGTTAAAAGAAGCTGGGGTGAAGTTCAATGAAATTCAGGTGTATGAAACCACATTGACCTCACAGCAAATCAAAACAACACAGGATGCCATTTTGTTCTTTAGTCCTTCTGGCGTGGAAAGTTATTTGGCAGCCAACAAGATTAAAAAAGAGCTTTGCTTTTGCATTGGAGAAACCACCGCTGAAGCCCTGTTTAAGATCACTAAAAATATCATCGTCGCAGATCAGCCTTCGGTTGAAAACGTGATTGAGGATGTAATCGAAGAATATAAATAAACTTTTTCAGCTTTTAGCAATTCGCTTTTAGCAGGATTTAAAATGATTAATTAAAATGCTAATAGCTAAATGCTAGTAGCCAATAGCAAAAAAAAAATGATAAAGAACGACCTATTTTTAAAAGCCTTAAAAGGAGAGACCGTACAACGTCCACCTGTTTGGATGATGCGTCAAGCAGGAAGGTATTTGCCAGAATTTATCGCACTGCGTGATAAATATGACTTTTT
Source organism: Sphingobacterium thalpophilum (assembly GCA_943328865.2). Taxonomy (GTDB): domain Bacteria; phylum Bacteroidota; class Bacteroidia; order Flavobacteriales; family Flavobacteriaceae; genus Flavobacterium. The sequence continues at coordinate 5,253 of CALQBR020000054.1, read as the reverse complement.
CACCCGTTGTCAAACGCCAGAACTCGCGGCCGAGATTACCGTGCAACCCATTCGTAGAATTGCTCCAGATGCGGCTATTTTGTTCTCGGATATTTTGGTTGTGCCGCAAGCCATGGGTATTGAGGTGTTGATGAAAGAAAACATAGGGCCTTTTCTACCGAATCCTATCCGTACGATTCAGGATGTAGAGAATGTAATCGTTCCGGATATCCACGAAACATTGGGTTATGTTATGGACGCCATCAAATTGACCAAAGAAATGTTGCATGATGAGGTGCCGTTAATTGGTTTTGCCGGTTCGCCATGGACGATTTTCTGCTATGCGGTGGAAGGAAAAGGATCTAAAAGTTTTGATACGGCCAAAGGATTCTGTTTTTCAAATCCAGTGGCGGCGCATGTTTTATTGCAAAAGATCACCGATACCACTATTTTATATTTGAAAGAAAAAGTAAAAGCGGGAGTGAATGCCGTTCAGATTTTTGACTCTTGGGGAGGTATGCTTTCTCCAGTTGATTATCAAGAATTCTCTTGGAAATACATCAACCAAATCGTGGAAGCTTTGGCTGACGACGCGCCGGTGATTGTTTTTGGAAAAGGATGTTGGTTTGCCTTGGGTGAAATGGGAAAAAGTAGGGCTTCGGCATTAGGAGTAGATTGGACGTGTTCCCCAAGAAATGCAAGATATTTATCGGGTGGAAACATTACTTTACAAGGAAATTTTGATCCGTCAAGATTACTTTCGCCAATTCCGGTAATCAAGAAAATGGTACACGAAATGATTGACGAATTTGGAAAAGACAAATACATCGTGAATTTAGGTCATGGTATTTTACCAAACATTCCTGTGGATCATGCCAAAGCGTTTATTGATGCCGTGAAGGAGTATCAATCTTAGTACAAAGAATCAAGAATTAAGTATCTCTCAAATTGTAGCTTTTTTCCAAATCAAAAATTTCTAATGATGACCAAAGAATCCGCTATAAAATTATTTGAGCAAACACAAATTCGTTCTGTTTGGAATGAGGAGGAGGAAAAATGGTATTTTTCTATTATTGATGTTGTTAAAGTTTTAACAGAAAGCACGATCCCAAAAAGATATTGGACCGACTTAAAAAAGAAATTGAAACTAGAAGGAAGTGAGTTGTACGATAATCTCGTACAACTGAAATTACAATCTTCTGATGGAAAGTTTTATAAAACAGACGTAGGCGATACCGAGCAATTGTTCCGCTTGATTCAATCGGTACCATCAAAACAAGCAGAACCTTTCAAGCTTTGGTTGGCGCAAGTGGGTAGAGAACGTGTCGATGAAATTGAAGATCCAGAACTTGGTTTTGACCGTTTAATGGAAACCTATCTTAAAAAAGGGTATTCAAAAGAATGGGTCAATCAGCGATTGAAAAGTATTGAAGTTAGAAAAGAACTTACCGATGAATGGGAAAACCGAGGGGTGAAAAAAGGTCAGGAATATGCCATACTTACCGATGAAATTACAAAAGCTTGGAGCGGATTGTCGGTTAAAGAATATAAAAATCACAAAGGATTAAAAAAGGAAAACTTGCGCGATAATATGAGTAACCTAGAATTGGTTTTGAATATGTTGGCCGAAGCAACCACGACCGAGATCAGTAAAGAAAAGAAACCTCAAACATTCTCCGAGAACAAGAAAATTGCCAAACAAGGAGGTACAATTGCAGGAAATACGCGCAAAGAAATTGAAGAAAAAACAGGTAAAGATGTAGTGAATACATTAAAAGCTTCCGATTATTTGAATAACCAAAAAGAGTTAGAATAATGAAATCGCAACAAATATCGAATTTGCGAGAGCAAATACTTTCAATAATTGACAAACCATTTATGACCGATAAAAGAAATATTTCACATAAATGAAAAACAAATTCTACCAATACATACAAAACCTACAAGATCAAATCTGTGCGGGTCTTGAAAAGTCCGATGGTCAGGCTAAATTTCGTGAGGATCTTTGGGATCGTCCGGAAGGAGGTGGCGGTCGCACTCGTGTAATCGAAAACGGAGCCGTTTTTGAAAAAGGGGGCGTAAACATTTCGGCCGTTCATGGCAAATTGCCTGATTCCATGCAAAAATTATTCAACGTAGGCGAAGCCGATTTTTTTGCCTGTGGTTTGAGTTTAGTGATTCATCCTAAAAATCCGATGGTTCCCACAGTGCATGCCAATTGGCGTTATTTCGAAATGTATGACGACAATGGCAAAGTGATTAATTCGTGGTTTGGTGGCGGACAAGATTTAACGCCTTATTATCTTTTTGAAGAGGATGCCATTCATTTTCACCAAACATGTAAAACGGCTTGTGATAAACACAATTCTGAATTTTATCCAAAATACAAAAAACAATGCGATGCCTATTTTTGGAATGCCCATCGCAACGAAGCCCGAGGGATTGGCGGTTTGTTCTTTGATTATTGCAAGGAAACCGAGCAAATGGCAATGGAAAATTGGTTCGACTTTGTAACCGAAGTGGGCAATAGTTTCCTAGAAGCCTATGTTCCGATTGTAGAACGCAGAAAAAATTTAAATTATACCCAAGCCAATCGTACGTGGCAAGAAATCCGCCGGGGACGTTATGTCGAATTCAATTTGGTACACGACAAAGGCACTTTATTTGGCTTAAAAACCAATGGAAGAATCGAGAGTATTTTGATGAGTTTGCCGCCATATGTGCAATGGGTGTATGACCATCATCCAGAAGCAGGAAGTGAAGAGGAAAAATTAATTCAGGTGTTAGAAAATCCAGGAGATTGGCTGTAAGCGATCAGCCATTAGCGGTTAGCTAATAATATAAGAAAAAAAAATAGCTGACTGCTAAAAGCTCAAAGAATGAGAGATTATAAGAAATATTTGGTTTGGCAGAAATCTCATGAGTTAGTTTTAGCAATTTATAAAGTTACTCGTGCTTTTCCTAAAGATGAGTTATTTGCTTTGACAAATCAAATGAAAAGGTCGTCGAGCTCCATTCCAACCAATATTGCGGAAGGCTGCGGCAGAAATTCTGACAAAGATTTTTGTAGATTTCTTTATTTCTCATTCGGTTCTGCTAATGAATTAGAATACCAAATAACATTGAGTATTGATTTAAAATTCATTGAATCAGAGGACGGTCAAAAGCTACTTTTTCAGATTGAAGAAATTAAAAAGATGTTAAACGGATTAATAACAAAGCTAAATGCTGACAGCTAGATGCTAGAAGCCAATGGCTATAAAACTATACAGATGTTCCCATTACAAAGAGGTAGAAGATTACGTGTCAACGAAAGTATTCGTTCATTAGTTAGAGAAACCACATTGAGTCCAAGTGATTTTATGTTTCCGATGTTCCTTGCTGAAGGAGAAAATGTTGAGGTTGCGATTCCTTCTATGCCAGGAATCTATCGTCGTTCTATAGATTTAACGGTAAAAGAAGTGCAAGAAATTTATGCTTTAGGAATTAGAGCAGTTAATATCTATGTGAAAGCAGCTGAAAGCCTGAAAGACAATACCGGAAAAGAAGCATGGAATCCAAATGGATTGATGCAACGCGCCATTAAAGCCATTAAAGCCGCTTGTCCAGAAATGGTCGTCATGCCCGATGTCGCCCTTGATCCGTATTCTATCTATGGTCATGACGGTATTATCGAAAATGGAGCTATTGCTAATGATACGACCAATGACGCTTTAGTTAAAATGGCGGTTTCTCATGCCCAAGCGGGTGCCGACTTTGTAGCGCCGAGCGATATGATGGATGGACGTGTTTTGCGGCTGCGCCAAGGTTTAGATGCCGCTGGATTTCATCAGGTAGGGATTATGAGTTATTCGGCTAAGTATGCTTCGGCATTTTATGGCCCTTTTCGGGATGCTTTAGACAGTGCGCCAAGAGAAGCCGATGTGGTGGTGCCTAAAGACAAGAAAACCTACCAAATGGATTATGCCAATCGCATTGAAGCCATCAAAGAGGCGCTTTGGGATGTGGAAGAAGGCGCTGACATGGTCATGGTGAAACCCGGAATTGCTTATTTGGACATTGTACGCGAAGTAAAAAATGCAGTGCATGTTCCTGTAACGGTATTTCATGTCTCGGGCGAGTATGCCATGATTAAAGCCGCTGCCGAAAGAGGTTGGCTCGATCACGACAAAATCATGATGGAACAATTGATGTGTATCAAACGCGCCGGAGCAAGCCTGATTTCGACTTACTTTGCTAAAGAAGCCGCTATTCTTTTAAATAAATAATGATGAAAAAAGTAATATTTCTATTTGTCGTTTTAGTGTTTTTTTCTTGTAAAAAAGAATCCACCGAGTCTTTTGGTAAACCAGCAGCATCCACCGCGGCCATTGAAAATCCCTTAGCTATTGGCAAAGAGATTGTTGAAGGAAGAGGAAATTGTATGGCTTGTCACCAAGTGGCTACTAAAAGTATCGGGCCGAGTATCCAAACAATTGCAAAGGCTTACAAAGGAAAAAAAGGGGATTTGGTTTCCTTTCTAAAGGAGGAAAAAGGACCGATTGTAGATCCAAGTCAGTATGAAGTGATGAAAACCAATTTTGCCATCACCGAAGAAATGTCTGATGAGGAATTGATCGCTATTGAAACTTATTTTTATAGCCATTTAAAATAAAGAATGCAATTGCTATAAACGATAGCACCCCTTTCACACGTTACCGTTACTGGGGCTAAAAATAGAAAAAAAATGACTTTTTCAGAAGAAAATTACCTCAAGACCATTTATCACCTTACCGCTGTTTCAGCCGTTGGGGTAAGCACCAATGCCATTGCTGAAAAAATGGAGACCAAAGCCTCTTCGGTAACGGATATGCTGAAGAAATTAGCCGATAAAAACTTGGTGCATTACATCAAATACCAAGGGGTTTCCCTGACAGAAACAGGAATGCTCACCGCGAAAATGATTGTAAGAAAACACCGTTTGTGGGAAGTCTTTTTGGTAGAAAAATTAGATTTTTCTTGGGATGAGGTTCATGATATCGCCGAACAATTGGAGCACATCAAATCCGAAAAATTAATCAATCGATTGGATCAATTTTTAGGCAATCCTACCGAAGATCCTCATGGCGATCCGATACCAGATGCCCATGGCACCATTTTGAAAGTAGAAAAACTATTGCTCTCTGAATTACACGAAAAACAATCTGGCATTTGTGTCGGGGTAAAAGATACGTCCTCAGCATTTCTTAAATACTTAGACAAACAAGAAATTGCCTTGGGTTCGACCATAGCAAT
>CALQBR020000053.1 GCA_943328865.2 Sphingobacterium thalpophilum | reverse complement strand
TGAATTAGTTTTTCACAAATCGCATTACAAACATCTGCAATATCAAAATCATTCGTCTCACTCCCTATTTTGGCATAAAAAACAATATGTAATAACAAATCGCCTAATTCATTCTTGACTTCATTTAGATTTTGATCTAAAATAGCATCGCCCAATTCATAGGTCTCTTCGATAGTGAGATGGCGCAAAGTTTCTATAGTTTGCTTTTTGTCCCATGGACATTTCTCACGTAAGTCGTCCATAATAGTCAAAAGTCTATCAAAAGCCTGAAGTTGGGTTGGTCTTGAATGCATGGTAATTATTTTTTTTTGTAAAAATAAGAAATCCCATCTCGATAAAACTCGAGATAGGATTAAATTATAAATTCTGGATTTTATTTTTATTCTTGGGCTGAAGCTGCTTGTTCTGCTGGTACTTCTTTAGAAACCAACCCTTTGTCCTGTAACATATTATACCAATTCAATACTTTCTTAATATCTGAAGGATATACACGGTCTTGGTCATAATCAGGAAGAATTTCCAAGAAATAAGCAATCAATTTATCGTTGTCTTCTTTATGCGACAAAGCAGGTCCATTGTCTTCTTTAATGGCAATCGCGCGCATTATTTCTGTCAAAGGTTTTTCCTCACTTTGTGTATATATCGATATTTCAGATAATAGACTTACATTATTTTTTAAGCCTACCGTAATTTTCTTTCCATCGATTAAAGATTCAGCAACAAAACCAGTACGGGTTTGAACTTTCAACGCATATAAACCTGGTTTACCAGTAATCGCTAATATTTTTTCTAAATTCATTTTTATAAATGGTTATTTGGTTATTTGTCAATTTTGTTTTTATAAAGAAACGAGTCTTTTTATTATCTGCCTTTTTTGGCAACGAACTTCATTTTATAATCGGGACGCGTTTTACCTTCCATGATGTTTTGCAATTTCTTTTGGATCAAACGCTTTTTCAATGATGATATTTTATCGGTAAATAAAATTCCTTCAATATGATCATACTCATGCTGAATAACCCTGGCAATTAAACCATCAAAAACTTCTGTTTTCTTATTAAAGTCTTCATCATAATATTCGATGGTAATTCTCTCGTGTCTATACACATCTTCCCGAACCTCAGGAATACTTAAACATCCTTCGTTAAAGCCCCATTCTTCCCCTTCTTCTTTTAGCATCTTAGCATTAATGAAGGTACGCTTAAATCCTTTGAGTTGGTCCTGTTCTTCTTTTTTTAAATCTTCATCTTCTCCAAAAGGGCTTGTATCAACCACAAACAAACGAATCGACAAACCAACTTGCTCTGCTGCCAAACCAACACCATAGGCATTGTACATGGTTTCATACATATTGGCAATTACTTCTTTCAAATTTGGATATTCGGGTGTAATCTCCTCTCCTATTTTTCTTAAAACAGGGTCTCCATATCCTATAATGGGTAAAATCATTTTTTATTATATTAGGTAATGTATACAATGCTTTTAGCTTTTTCTCTAAAAGCGGGTGACAAAAATAGTGAAAAAATAGACAATGAATAATGCCAAATTAAGAATTAGCAAATTTTTATAAATTCAGCAACTATTGTAAGGATCGCGCAACTATATTGAGATCAAATGCCTTTTCTACTTAAATAATCTTGTAGTATTATCGTAGCCGATATTTCGTCAATTAGACCTTTGTTTTGTCGTTGTTTTTTATTGAGTCCACTGTCAATCATGGTTTGAAAAGCCATTTTGGAGGTAAAGCGCTCATCGACGCGAATGACCTTCATATCTGGAAAGTGGTTGGTAAAATGAGTCACAAACCCTTTAATGATAGAAGCGCTCTCAGAAGGCTGCCCATTCATTTGTTTGGGTTCGCCAATGAGTACGGCTTCTACTTTTTCTTTACTGAAATAATCCTTTAGAAAATCAATGGCGGTAGCCGATGGGATGGTGGTTAATCCTGATGCAATAATTTGAAATTCATCGGTAACTGCTATTCCAGTTCGTTTTTGTCCGTAATCAATAGATAAAATTCTTGGCATTTATAAGGTGGTAAATGAGACGTATTATTTAATGAATTTTCTATATTTCAATACACCAATAACATAAACAATTTCTTGGTCACTATCAATTTTAACTACAGTTGTATATCCCTTGAATACATAATCTCTGTAAGAATCATCATCAAAATAAATAGATTTTTTGATCAGGAATGGATTTGCTAAATCTCTTTTTAAGTTTTTGACTAATTCACTTTTAAATTTTCTTGCCGCTCTAGGCTTGTCCCGTGAAATAAAGTCAATGATATCATATAAGTCATAATAAAATTCAATTGTTAATTCAATTTTCATATTTAGAAATAGTTTCTTCTAGCATTTTATCTAATGCTTCAAAGCTGCAAAATTGAGCAGTTCCACTTTTAATTTTTTCTGCTCGAGCGATTAGCATCCGTTTTACTTCATCAATACCCGTGTCTTCTTGAACTATTTTCAATTCATCGGAAGAGAAGGAACTCAATAATTCTAAGATTTTCGCTTTAATTTCAGGTTGAAATTCTAATCTAAGTGATTCCATAACTTAATGATTTACATCACAAATATACAACATTTTTAAATTCAGCTTTTATAAATTAACGCTGTGAAAAACAGCTTACCAATCAGTTATAATTTCAACAACAATAGTCTTTTTGCTTTCTTTAAAAAAGTTATCTTTGCGCAAAATATAACTTTATGAACGCTTTACAAACTACGATAGAACAGGCTTGGGAAAACCGCGCTTTGTTGCAAGAAGAAAAAACGACTTCGGCTATTAGAGAAGTCATCGATTTATTGGATGCAGGCACTTTGCGCGTCGCAGAACCTACATCTGATGGCTGGAAGGTAAATGAATGGGTTAAGAAAGCAGTAGTTTTGTATTTTCCAATTCAAAAAATGGAAACTTTTGAAGTGGGTATTTTTGAGTATCATGATAAAATTCCGTTAAAAAAAGGCTATGCTGAAAAAGGAATTCGTATTGTCCCTAATGCGGTAGCACGTCATGGGGCGTATATCTCCAAAGGAGTGATTTTAATGCCGAGTTATGTAAACATTGGCGCTTATGTAGATGAGGGAACGATGGTCGATACCTGGGCAACCGTAGGAAGCTGTGCACAAATTGGTAAAAATGTTCACTTAAGTGGCGGTGTTGGAATTGGTGGCGTACTAGAACCCCTACAAGCCGCTCCTGTTATTATTGAAGATGGCGCTTTTATTGGATCGCGTTGTATTGTGGTAGAAGGAGTTCATGTAGGAAAAGAAGCTGTTTTGGGAGCGAATGTTTGTTTGACTGCTTCAACTAAAATTATTGATGTGACTGGAGAAACGCCTATTGAAATAAAGGGATTTGTTCCTTCACGTTCGGTGGTGATTCCTGGAAGTTATACTAAAAAATTCGCAGCAGGTGAGTTCCAAGTCCCTTGTGCCTTGATTATTGGAAAACGAAAGACTTCGACCGATTTAAAGACCTCACTGAATGATGCTTTGAGAGAATATGACGTGGCGGTGTAAAAACTAGAATTAGCAGTTGAAATTTAGATTTGATGAAGGAAAAAATATTAGTTATTCAACAAAAAATGATTGGTGATGTATTAGCCAGTTCTATTATTTGTAATAATCTACGGTTGTTGTATCCCGAATCTCAAATTGACTATTTGGTTTATCCATTTACCAAACCCGTTGTAGAGAATAATCCTAATATTGACAACGTCATCCTTTTTGAAGAGCACTTACGGAAAAACAAAAAAGATTTTTTACAATTCTTATTTCAGATTCGAAGTCGCAACTATTCCATTATTATTGATGCTTATGGTAAATTAGAAAGCAATTTGATCGTTGCCTTCTCAGGCGCCAAAAACAAAATTAGTTTCCATAAATGGTATAGTGATTTTTTATACCATTCTACTCTTAAAAATAAAACAAAAACAACTACAAATGTTGGATTTGCCATACAAGACCGATTGGATTTGTTACAAATTTTGAATCCAAAAGTGGCATTACAAAGCAAACCTAAAATATTTTTGACCGAAAAAGAGATTCAAAATGGGAAGAATATTCTAGAAAAGCATCACATCGATTTTACAAAAAAAATATTCATGATTGGCGTACTTGGAAGTGGTAACAACAAGACCTACCCTTTTCCGTATATGGCTAAAATTTTAGATACCATTGTAGCCAACACAAATGCTACTTTACTTTTCAATTATATGCCTTCACAAATACAAGAAGCTAAAGCCATTTTTGATTTGTGCCAATTTGAAACTCAAAAAAATATCAAAATTGAGATTATACCAGGAAGTATCCGGGAGTTTTTATCAATAACCTATCATTGCAATGCTTTGATTGGTAATGAAGGAGGTGCGGTAAATATGGCAAAGGCGATTTCAGTTCCTACTTTTACCATTTTTTCAACATGGATTAATAAAGAATCTTGGAATTCATTTGAAGACGGAAAAGAAATTGTATCTGTTCATTTAAAAGATTTTAAACCCGAAGTATACAATGGAAAATCTCCTAAAGAAATGAAAAAGAAAGCCCTTGAACTATATGACCTATTGCTACCCGAATTCATTATTCCTAAATTAGCAACTTATTTAAAAGAATAACGCATTCCAATTCTGATAAGAATTTATTGATCTAAATCTTCTCAAAATCAATTTAAAGCGACAACAAACTAATCTTCATTAAATCTTGGATTAGTATAAATATAAATATCTTTCTCTATGAAAATCAAAGAAATTCCGCTATCCATTTACCATTCTTTAAAACTTAAATCTTTAAAATTAAATGATTTAAAAACTCCAAAAGAAGATAGTTTACCGGTTATTGTTTCCTTGACTTCTATTCCTTCCCGATTAAAAAAAGTAAACCTCACTATTAGAAGTATTTTAAACCAAGTAAATCCTCCAAAAAAAATAGTCTTATGGCTCAATGAAGCGGATAAAACAGTGATTCCAAAAAGTTTAAGTGATCTAGAAGGCCCCCGATTTGAAATTAGATATACCCCTCTTTTTTGTTCTCATAAAAAATTAATCCACACCTTAAAAGCTTTTCCAGAAGATATCATTGTTACTTGTGATGATGATTTTATTTATGATAAAAATTGGTTGGTTAGTTTATACGAAGACCATTTGGAAAACCCAAAAAACATTATTGCCCATCATACAAGACAAATTCAATATGATGACCATAAAAAATTACTCCCTTATAAACAATGGAATTTCAATAATCCAAAAAAAGACAAAAACATTTTAGCTATTGGAGCCGGTGGAATTTTATATCCTCCAAAATCTCTAAATCCAATAGTTACAGACGTGGAACTATTTTTAAAACTAGCACCAAAAGCAGATGATTTATGGTTCAAAGCGATGTCATTAATCAATGGGGTACAAGTCCTTCAGTCAAAAAATCCTCCAAAAAGACTTATTCCACTAATAGGAACACAAAAAATATCTCTAAAAAAAGAAAATGTGGATAAAGATCTTAACTTAAAGCAATGGGAACAATTGGCAGATCATTTCAACTTAGAGCTGGAATAAATCTTAAAAATTAGATAGAGTCTATTCCTATTGGAGTTTTTATTACTTTGTTTTTTCTGGTGGTGGCTCTGATTGCAAAATTTTTGTCCCAAGTCGCTTGGTTGACATATCCCCTAGGGTGGTCCAAATGCACACAAATAGCACTATATCTTATTTGCTTGGATTTAACCCCATTATTAAACAATCGCTCTCCTAATTCCCGATCCTGACCACCATATTGCATTTCCTGATTAAAACCATTGATAGCAACTAAATCAGTTTTCCATCCTGAGGCATTATGCCCATTCCAAGAGGGTTTAGTGGGTGTAATAAAATTTAAAACCGAGGCCAAAATTCCGGAAGCCTTAAACTTGATTGTCTTGAAACTTGATTTTAGTCCATTTTCTTTCAACCAACTAATATCAAAACAATTTTGATTAAAAATATCCTCTTTTGTTATTGATTCAGAAATAGTCATCGGTAATTTAAAGTACCCTCCAGAAAGAAAGTACCCTTTTTGACAATATTTTAAATGGGTGGCTACAAAATCTTTCCTAGGAATACAATCACCATCAGTAAAAATTAAATAATCTCCAGTTGCTGCAATGATAGCCTTATTAAGTATTTTAGATTTTTGAAAACCATTGTCTTCATGCCAAACATGAATAATTGGAACGGTTATTAATTTTTGAAGCGATTCAATTTTCTCTCTGGTTTCTGCCTTAGAGCCATCATCAGCAATAATAATCTCAAAATCAGTCGTGGTCTGAACGCTAAATCCCCATAGCACTTTCTCTAGCCATTGTACCGAATTATAGGTACTCATAATTACTGAAGTTTTCATAAATATTTTTGAAGTTATGGAGAACAAAAGTAGTTAATAATAAATTATATTTGCAAAATATAAAATATCCGAATGGATTTCGAATCAAATAAAAAAATTTCGGCACTCATCATTACTTTAAATGAAGAAATTCATATTAATGATCTATTAAATGATTTAGCATTTGTAGATGAAGTAGTAGTTGTTGATTCATTTAGTTCAGACAATACTCAATCGATTTGCGAAAGTTTTAGCAATGTAAAATTCATTCAACATCAATTTGAAAATTTTACTTCTCAAAGAAATTTTGCCATTGCCCAAGCCAAAAATGATTGGATTTTATTTCTAGATGCTGATGAAAGACTTACTGCTGAATTAAAGGATGAAATCATATATACTATAGAAAACAATAACACGCATACCGCTTTTTTGTTTTACCGAACATTTATGTTTAAAAATAGTGTTTTACGTTACAGTGGATGGCAAACAGACAAAATATACAGACTTTTCAATAAAAATTTTGCAAAATACACTACAGAAAGACTTGTTCATGAGAAACTGAAAGTAGAAGGATCGGTTGGCATTCTAAAAAACAAACTCATTCATTACTCTTTTTCGGATTTTAAGTCTTACAAAGCCAAAATGATCAATTATGGTAAATTTAAAGCCCAAGAAAAATTAATTAAAAACCTAAAACCTAATTTTTTAATTAAATTCTTACATCCTATATATAACTTTTTATATAATTATATTATCCGACTGGGATTTATCGATGGAAAAAAAGGAATCATCATTTGCTATCTCAATGCCTATAGTGTCTATGTTCGTTATCAAGAATTAAAAAAATTGTGGAAAAAGCATGAATCTTTACTTCCAAAACAAAAATCGCTTCTTTAATCTTTTTTTGCGATAGTATTTTTCCTGAAACTCGTTAGTATAATACCACATCTTTTCAAAAACCTCCTTTTCTGACTTCTGGTATAATTTGGCATATTCCTCACTCATAATGGCTACCATTTCCTTTTTAGGAGTCAAGCGGCTTAAGTTTTTCATTCTTAATTCAAAATTCATCGTTTGATGAAAATTCATCCTATTTAAATCTACTAGATAAAAATCATAGTTTTCATCCATTTTCTTTTTAATAAGGGTGTTTCCTGGTGAATGATCTAGAAATTCGATTCCTTTTTGATGCATTTGATAACTAAATCGAATAAAATGAGTCAAAATGTTATTATGATCAGGGTAATCTGGATTTTCGACTAATTCTCTGAAGGTCAAATC
>CALQBR020000052.1 GCA_943328865.2 Sphingobacterium thalpophilum | reverse complement strand
CCTTCCGCATCCGATCCCGTGATAATAGGCGTGTTTACATACACAAATCCCTTTTCCTGAAAATACTGGTGTACCGCAAAAGACAAAACTGACCGCACGCGCATAATGGCTCCAAAAGCATTGGTACGCACTCTTAAATGCGCATTTTCACGAAGGAATTCTAAAGAATGTTTTTTGGGTTGCATTGGGAATTTCTCTGCATCCGAATCGCCTAAGATTTCTATGTGAGCGACCTGAATCTCATATTTTTGTCCGGCTCCTTTACTTTCTACTAAACTTCCAGTAACCGAAACAGCGGCTCCTGTGGTAATTCTTTTTAAAATGGTTTCGGGAGTATTTTCAAAATCAACGACACATTGTATATTGTTGATCGTCGAACCGTCGTTTAACGCAATAAATTGATTATTTCTAAAAGTTCTCACCCAGCCTTTTGCATTTACTTCTTGAACTGTTTTGGAGCTGTTTAGTAAGTCTTTAACTTTTGTATGTTTCATTATAAATATAGAATTGATATTAAAAATGGTCTTGTACTTGTTATGCAAATATAATTGATTTGTTTGGAAAAGTCACGTTGAGATTGTCGAAGTAAGGAGCTATTTCCCGCTATTCGCTCTATCTTTTGCTTTTTAAATAAAAAAGCAAAAGGATGCTGCTGCTATCGGGGCTAATGCCTTTCGATCATACGTCAATTTTACCGATTATCGATTATGCTTTCTATATTGGAAGGCTCTCAAATCAAAGAAGCACACTTTGTTCTCTTTTTATGAGATCAAAGTGTGCTGCTGCTATTTTTTGGACAATCCATTTCCAAAAATAAACTTCATAAAATCGTTTGGCAGCTAATCGAAAAGCGGGATTTTTAAAACAAAACTTGATTTAAAAAACGAATGTTTAATTAACCACAAAACTCTCTTTGGAACACGAAACCCCGCCTATTGCCAATGTGCTGTTAGTGGCAGTGGTTCTTTCTTCTGCTAATTTAGTCAATTATATTTTCTGCTTCTCTTTGGTTAATAATGAAATCTTGTCCAAAAGTGAGTTTCTTAGATAAAGTCGAGTTGGGTTCTACAACTCTCCAAAATGGTGTGATGCCTTTTAATGAATTAGCTTTTTGATATTTTTCAAAATTTGCTTCTGCCACTATTCGTAAAAATATGCCTGTCGTAACTGGACAAGTATAGTCAGCTCTGTTTTCAATAGCTAGGTCTTTCCGCATTGTTTGGACTGCAACTTTTTTGCCTTTTGGGATTTGCTTGATGTAATTGTCAATTATTTGCGGTGTCGCAATAAACATATTGCTGTTTGCTGGAATGTCAGCAAAATCAAAATCAATTCGTTTGATTTTTGGCTCTTTGTCACAGTGCAATTTTTCAGTCCAAGTCTTTTTTGATGCCATTTTATTCGACTAATTTTTGTTTTAAGTTTTGAAGGTATAAATCCATTGTTTTATCCAAGTCCACAAATACATATGATATTGTTCTAAAAAATGGATTTGAAATTGTAATGACTTCTTTAAATTCAATGGCTGTTTGATTTACCTTAGTTTGTTTAAAAGTGCCTATCCAATATCCGTTGAAGTTTTTTGGTTCAATGATTACAATTTCAAAAATTTCGTTTTCTACTTTCTGCTTTACTTTAAAAGTAATAGCTGTTCCTTTTTTGGGGACTTCTGTCCAAGTATTGTTGTCAATTACTATAATTTCTTTAACATCATTTCTCCAAGAGGTTTGATTTTTAAAATCAGTGACGATGTTGAATACTTTCGTTACATCTGAATTAAGCACAGCCGTTTTTGTAAATGTTCTCTCCTTGGGCAGAAACAGCCCAAATATCAATATGATTGCAATGATTGCAACAATAGAAATAAGCAAATAAGTCATCATTTTTTTCATTTTAAAGATTATTTATTCTACAAATTTCTATTTCATTTTCAAAAGTTGTTTGACGTTTTTTGCTATTTTATTGGAACATAAAAATCAGTTACAAAATTTTCAGGCTTATTAAACGGTGGCGATTTAATATACCATTCAAGAGCAGGCTTGTCGGCTAAATCAAACTTGTTGTCAAACAAGCAAACATTATAAATATAGTCGTAAACAGGATAAAATCCATCATATGCTCCTTTGTAAGTGAAGACCGCAAACTTACCGCCTTCAATTTTTTTATAGCCAATTTCTCCGTTTGGTTTTATTTCTTTGGAGAGCAAGACACAAGCGTCAAAACGAATGTGTTGTTCTGCTGTTAGGTCGGGATTGTCGTGAACAATGCCAATAGTTACGGGCTTTAATTTTAAAACTAAATGAGTTGCAGCCCAAAACATTAGCTTTTGAAAGGAACTGCCCACTTTGTCATAAGAACCTGTATGTCTGATGTAGGCAAGGTGAAGGTCTGGAATTGTTTTGATAATTGGACCTTGAACGTTGAGGGAATTTAGGTCAATGTTTGCTTTTCTGTACTCGTATTGTTTGTTAGAAGTAAGTTCTACAATCGAATTACGATATTCTATTGGGGACAGTCCAAAATAGTCTTTAAATGCTCTTGTAAATGTTTCGTGATTTTGATAGCCACAATCAAAAGCAATTTGTCCAATATCGTTTTGTGAATGTTTTAAATTTAAAGCTGCTTTTTCAAGTCGAAGCCTTGTTAAAAAGTCTTTTGTAGTGTCGCCAGTTAGCGATTTGAAAACCCGATGAAAATGATATTGCGAAAGATTTGCCTGTGTAGCAATGTCTTTGAGTTGGATGTCAGTTGTCGAATTACTTTCTATGAATGCAATTGCCTTATTTATACTTTCAAGATATGAATTTTTGGTGTCTGTTCTCATTCTGTAAAAATACCATTGTCGTTACATTTTCTTTTGATGTTTCTTGCTCTTTTAGGGTCGGCCTACCATTGCCACTAACTTGTATATATGCGCTACAAAGTAGCGCATATCCAACCTTTTTTGGTTGTATTGGCGCTATAAAGTAGCGCATTTCAAAAATACAAATAACATGTTACAAATCATCAAAAGGACTTTTAATTTGATATCGATGCTTTGTTTATAAATAGATCTATAACAAGTGGTTTAAGGTAAATAGATATTAAAGTTCGATTTCGTTTGTTTTGGTGCTTGTGATTTTTTTAGTAAAGCAGTTTAGTGCAGTTTCGTCCTAATACTGGCTATAATGTTATACTGTTACCTTAAGGGATAGAATTTCACCACAAAAATTGATTTAAAAACGAATGTTTGAATAACTATAAAATGGTCTTTAGAACACAAAACCCGCCTTTTTGGCGGGTGCTTCTATGGGTATCGTTTATTTACATTGTCTGCGTTTGCAAATATCAAGGCTTTCAAGCGATTTTTGTCGCCAGTTATTTTCGATTTTTATCATTTTAACGAGTATGTCACTTATTTGATTTGCCAAGTCCTGACCGTCACGGCCTATAAAGTCGTCCCAACAAGAAGTCGGCAAAAACCAAATGTTAAGTTTGTCAAGTGGTGCATTGTCTCCGCTTTTAAGTTTCGTGATGCTGTCAACCAATGCCAAATGAAATTCCTCTGCTGAAAAAAATGGTCCGGAGTAACCCCCTGAATACTGTCCAGCCAAATGTTCGGCTTTGTCGAGCAGTTCAATTAGTTTCTTCATATCGGTTTCAGTCGCCGGAAGGTTAAACATAACTTATAGATTCTTTTCTAAATTATCAATTTCTTCATCAGAATGTTCGATGATGTCTATGGTTGGTTCGGGGCAATCTTGTTCATTAGCTAAGGCTTTATTTAAGGTTAAAACCAAAGCAGGGAGCAACATTAAATTGGATAGCATTCCAAAACATAACGTAATAGAGACCAATCCGCCTAAGGCAATGGTGCCGCCAAAACTAGAAAGCATAAATACAGAAAACCCAAAGAATAAAACAATTGAGGTGTAGAACATGCTCAATCCAGCATCCGAAAAGGTCGCATAAACTGACTTACGGATTCTCCAGTTGTTTTTCTTCAATTCCTCACGGTATTGCGCCAAAAAGCGAATCGTGTCATCGACTGAAAGGCCAAAGGCAATTCCGAAAACTAAAATCGTAGATGGTTTTAATGGAATATCCAAAAAGCCCATAATTCCAGCGGTAAGCAATAATGGTAGTAAATTTGGGATTAATGAAACCAAAACCATCTTGAACGACCGGAACATATAAGCCACCAAAAGTGAGGTTAGGAAAAAAGCAAAAACCAATGAAGATAATAAGTTGTCTAATAGATAACTGGTTCCTTTTTGGAAGACCAATGCTTTTCCAGTAATGGTGACATGGTATCGATCTGGAGGAAAAAGTTTATCGGCTTTTTTGCGAATTTCAGCTTCTATTAAAGGTATTCTATCGCCACTTTCATCTCTCATAAAAGTAGTAATTCGCGCATATTGACCCGTGGCATCCACATAGCTTTTCATCAAATTGTCTTTAGAATCTTTAGTCGCATTTTTAGCAAAAGACAAAATAAAAGCCTGTTCCTGAGACGTTGGCAATTCATAGTATTCTGGGTTGCCGTTATAATAAGCTTGTTTGGAATATTTTACCAGATTGACAATAGAAATGGGTTTTGAAAGTTCTGGAATTTCCTCGATGGTCTCTTCGAGTGCCTCAATCCGTTTTAAGGTGGAAAGTTTCATGACTCCTTTTTTGCGTTTGGTGTCAATCATAATTTCAAGCGGCATTACACCATCGAATTCTTTTTCGAAAAAAACGATATCATTGAAGAAATCTGTCTTTTTAGGCATGTCTTCAATCAAACTCCCAGAAATACGCATCTTATAAATCCCGATAATACTAATTGTCAGAAGCATCACGGCGACAACATAAATAGAAAAACGATTGTATTTTACGTTTCTTAAAATCCATTCCATAAAAACCTTCACATAATTTCGGTCTAAATGCTCAATATGCCGGTCTTTTGGAGGAGGAATATAACTGTGAAAAATAGGAATTACAATCAAGCACAAAAAGAAAAGACCCATAATGTTGATGGAAGTCACCACGCCAAATTCTAATAAAAGATCGTTATTAGAAGCTGCAAATGTGGCAAAACCGATGGCTGTCGTCAAGTTGGTCATCAGAGTAGCCATTCCTACTTTGGTCGTCACGCGTTGGAGTGCTTTGGCTTTGTTTCGGTGGATCTTATATTCCTGATGGTATTTATTAGTTAGAAAAATACAGTTGGGTATTCCAATCACAATCATAAGCGAAGGCACCAAAGCAGTTAAAACCGTAATCTCATACCGCAACAATCCCAAAACGCCAAAGGACCACATGACGCCAATAATAACAATAATAATTGAGATGAGTGTCGCTCTAAAACTTCTGAAAAAGAAAAAGAAAAGCAATGAGGTAACCAATAAAGCGGCAACAATAAAAATCCCAATTTCATTTAAAATGGTTTCAGCATTTAAGGTTCTAATGTAAGGCATACCCGACACGTGAAGCTTAATCTGGGTTTCTTTTTCAAATGTTTTTACCGCCGGAATTAATCTTTTGATGATAAAATGTTTCCGAATTGGCGTATTGATGATTTTTTTATCTAAATAAATGGCTGAACGAATGCTTCCTGACCTTTTGTTGAAAAGCAATCCTTCATAAAAGGGTAAATCATTAAAAAGTTCTTGCTTTATCTTTTGTAGATAAACAGGATCTGTCGTTTTACCTTGATCTACGAATGGAATTAATTCAAATTTTTCTAAGGAATCATTTCTCTGTAATTTCTTTAAGTTGTTAAGCGAAACTACCAAGTCAACTTCTATATTGTCTTTAAGACGATTCATCATTTTATGCCAAGAAGCATAGGCTTTTGGAGTGAAAATAGCACTGTCTTTCACACCAATGACAACTAAGTTCCCTTCGTCGCCAAACTTATTTAAAAAAGCGTTGTATTCTATGTTAACGATGTTGTCATCTGGCAATAAATTGGCCTCACTATAAGAAAAATATAAGTTTTTCCATTGCATTGCTAAAAACACCGTAATCATAGCAACAATAGACAACATCAATATTCTATTTCGAAGAACAATTCGGGCAATTAACTCCCAGAATCCTAAACTAAACCATTTGACCATATTTCAAATTTAACAAGCGCAAAGGTAATTAAAACCGTTAAAATTGATTTGGTTTCTTAGTTTTTTTATATCAAAAGGGAAATGGGTTTCAAATTAGTTTTAAATTAATTTTAAATTTGCATTAACAACTTGTAACTAGCGGATATTTATTACGATCCTTTTCTCATCTTTGCACAGTTAAAAAGAGATAAAAATACGGAACCTATTGTATGAAAAAATATAGAAATACCATATTCTATTTTGGTGTAACCGGTGGATTTGCAATATTAATCTATTGGATTCTTTCCCATGGAAAACAATTGGAAATAGGTAGAAATCTTCACTCTGTAAAATCTAGTGGAGGCCATTGGGAAGATTTTTTATCCTCGATGAATTTAAATCTGCATCATCCATTAGCAATTCTGTTGGCTCAAATTATTACCATTATTATTGTGGCGCGTTTCTTTGGATGGGTATTTAGAAAAATTGGACAGCCTACAGTTATTGGTGAAATTATCGCTGGGATCTTTCTCGGGCCCTCTTTAGTAGGGATGTATTTTCCTGATGTTTCTTTGGTTTTGTTTCCAATAGCTTCTTTAGGGAATTTGCAGTTCCTGAGTCAAATTGGATTAATCCTTTTCATGTTTGTTATTGGTATGGAACTGGACTTAAAGGTGCTTAAAAACAAAGCCAATGATGCTGTTGTTATCAGTCATGCGAGTATTGTTATTCCGTTTGCACTCGGTATTGGATTGGCTTATTTTGTTTATCATCGATTTGCTCCGCAAGGGGAGAGGTTTTTGGGGTTTAGTTTATTTATGGGGATCGCAATGAGTATTACTGCTTTTCCTGTATTGGCTAGAATTATCCAGGAGCGCGGGATACACAAAACACGATTGGGCGCCATTGTAATTACCTGTGCCGCTGCCGATGATATCACCGCTTGGTGCTTACTAGCGGTCGTGATTGCCATAGTAAAAGCCGGAACTTTTGTGAGCTCCTTATATATTATTGGACTGGCTGTTTTATATGTTTTGGCGATGATTTTTATAGTAAAACCATTCTTGAAAAAAGTCGGTGATTTATATGCTGATAGCGATAATTTGAGCAAACCGGTAGTCGCTATCTTCTTTTTAACTTTGATTCTTTCCTCTTATGCTACAGAAATAATAGGGATACATGCGCTTTTTGGGGCATTTATGGCCGGTGCAATTATGCCAGATATTTCAAAATTTAGAAATATCTTTATCGAAAAAGTAGAGGACGTTTCTGTGATCTTACTACTTCCCTTATTCTTTGTGTTTACGGGTTTAAGAACCCAAATTGGATTGATTAATGACCCTTATTTATGGCAAGTGACAGGTTTTATTATTCTTGTCGCAGTAGTAGGTAAATTTTTAGGCAGTGCATTGGCAGCAAAGTTTGTAGGTCAAAGTTGGCGAGATAGTCTAACTATTGGGGCATTAATGAATACCCGTGGTTTGATGGAATTGATTGTTCTAAACATCGGATTGGATTTAAAAGTTTTAACGCCAGAGGTGTTCACCATGATGGTGATTATGGCATTGGTAACCACTTTTATGACAGGCCCAGCT
>CALQBR020000051.1 GCA_943328865.2 Sphingobacterium thalpophilum | reverse complement strand
GAGAGTATTCAAATTTGGCGGCGCCTCTGTAAAAGATGCCGCAGGAATCAGAAACGTGTATGACGTTTTACAAAAAACAGGTTACGAAGAAGTATTGTTAGTTGTTTCCGCCATGGGAAAAACAACAAACGCACTAGAAATAGTGATTAAAAATTATTTTGATCAATCTCCTGCTTTACAAGCTTCGGTACAGGAAGTTAAAAAATACCACAACCAAATTCTGATGGATTTATTTGATGATGAAAGCCATCCCGTATTTGCTGATGTCAATGCCGTATTTGCTGAATTAGACTTTTTTTTAAATCAAAACAAATCCCCTAATTATAATTTTGTATACGACCAAATCGTGAGTTTTGGAGAATTGATTGCAACTAAAATCATCAGTCATTATATGACCTTTATGGGCCTCAAAACACAATGGCTGGATGTGCGGAATTTTATTAAGACTGACAATAATTACCGTGACGCTACCGTGGATTGGGATTTGACCCAAAAAAATATTTCGAAAAAAGTAAAGAAAAAAATACTGAACATTACCCAAGGATTTCTGGGTTCGGATGAAAATAATTTTACCACCACTTTGGGCCGTGAAGGTTCGGATTATACGGCAGCCATCTTTGCTTATTGCTTGAATGCAGAAAGTGTGACAATTTGGAAAGATGTTCCTGGGGTGATGAACGCCGATCCGAGGTATTTTGAAAATGCCACCTTATTAAACCAAATCTCCTATCGGGAAGCCATAGAACTAGCCTTTTACGGCGCCACGGTCATTCACCCGAAAACATTACAACCTTTGCAAAGAAAGGAAATACCCTTATTTGTAAAGTCATTCCTTAATCCAATGTTACCTGGAACCCGCGTAAGTAAAGGAGCCGATTTAGAACCACACCTGCCGTGTTTTATTGTTAAGAAAAATCAACTGTTAGTCTCGCTTTCCTCAATCGATTTTTCGTTTATTATGGAAGAAAACATCAGCGAAATCTTTGCGTTGTTGCATCAATTCAAGATGAAAGTTGATTTGATTCAGAATTCCGCCATCAGCTTTTCAGTTTGCTTGGACGATAAATTTGAGAATTTCAACCAATTGAGAGCCATTCTTTCTAAGAAATTTGCTGTTACTTACAACGAAAACGTGTCGCTTTATACCATTCGCCATTTTGATGAAAGAGCGGCTCAAATAGTGGAACAAAACAAGACTGTTCTTCTCAAACAAGTCAGCAGAGAAACCATGCAGATTGTGACAAAGGACGTTTCTTGATTTTTTCTATAGAGGATTCGAACAACCTGAAGTAATGATTGAAAAAAGAATTCAAAATTAGACGCTCCAAACACTACTGTTCGTAACACTAATTATAACGGTTTATTTTAACAGGAAAAATAAAAGCATTCCAGATAGAATATACTACTTTTAAAGATGAGGCGTTATATTGTTTATGTTTAAAAAAATACTATTTTGGGCTTTAATAGGATTGGTTTCTGGACTTCATGCTCAGGAAATCATCACGCCTTACAAAAGTAAAAAAATGGTGGCTACAAGCGGATTCCTTCAAATCGATAGCGTGAGTGTGAATCCCAGTTTTTTTAAATTGCTTGACGCCAAAGGAGCGCTGATTGACACTTCTTTTTACAAAATCAACTTTCAAAAAGGCATTTTATCCTTCAAAGAGAAGGCCCCTTTTTTAAACGACACCATAACAGTTCGGTATTTAAAATTCCCGGAATACCTTACCAAAGAATACAGTATCTACGACAAAAGCCGCGTGGTAAGCAACGAGGCGACTTTAGGCGATTTATACCGCATCACTTCAGGTTCCGCAAAAAAAAATATTCCATTCAATGGATTGAATACCTCTGGAAGCATCACACGTGGTGTTACCATTGGAAACAATCAGAACACGGTAGTCAATTCTACGTTGGACCTACAACTTACGGGGAAAATTTCAGAAAAAGTGAGTCTTCGGGCTTCTATTCAAGACAGCAACATTCCTTTACAGGAAGGGGGTTATTCTCAGAAATTAGATGAATTTGATCAAATTTTCATTGAACTCTTCTCTCAGAAGTGGAATATTAGGGCAGGTGATTTATTCTTGGAAAACCGAAAATCTAATTTTTTAAATTTCAATAAAAAAGTACAGGGTTTATCAACCCGTTTCGAATGGGGCAAACCTGAAGCCCAAACCACTGTCTCGGCTTCGGCAGCCTTGGTGCGCGGACAATATGCCAAAAGCACTTTCGTAGGGCAGGAAGGCAATCAGGGGCCATACAAATTACAAGGCCCCAATGGCGAATTGTATATCCTAGTTATTTCTGGATCAGAAAGGGTTTATGTCAATGGAATCCTTTTGGAAAGAGGCGAAAATAAAGATTATATCATCGATTATAATGCAGGCGAGTTGAAATTTACCGCGCTTTTTCCAATTACTTCTGAAATGCGAATTAATATCGAATACCAATATTCCGACAGGAATTACACCCGTTTTGTATCCTATGGCGGAGCAACGCATGACCGCGAGAACTGGAGCATCGGTGGCTATGTCTATTCTGAAAACGATGTGAAAAACCAACCCTTACAGCAAAATTTATCTGAGGAACAAGCCCAAATTCTGGTTCAAGCGGGCGACAATCCTAATCTGATGACCGCCCCTTCGGCATTTATGGACCGTTATTCTGAAAATAAAATCCTATACAAAAAGACAATTGTCAATGGAATTGAGGTTTACGAGTACTCGAACAATGCTAATGATGAATTGTATAATGTCCGGTTTAGCTTGGTGGGAAACAATCAGGGGAATTATATTCTGGAAAGTAGCGCGGCTATCGGGAAAATCTATCAATATACTGCCCCTATAAATGGAACCCCGCAAGGGAATTATGAACCCCTTATCCGATTGGTCGCGCCTACAAAAATACAGATTGCAACGGTGATGGGGAAACACAATCCCTCGGAACAAACAAATGTTGATTTTGAAATAGGGATTAGTAATAATGATCGAAATTTATTCTCCACAAAGGACGACCAAAACAATCAGGGTTTTGCAGGGAAAATTAATGCCAAACAGCAGTTGTGGTCGAAAAAATGGAAAATTGACGCTTTTGCGAATTTTCAATTGGTGCAACAACAATTCAAGACTATCGAACGTTTGTTTGCCATTGAGTTTGATCGGGACTGGAATCTGACCCGTCCAATAGGCAATCAAAGTTTATGGATCTCAGGGCTGGACTTCCATTTACCCGAAAAAGGAAAAATGACTTATCGATTTGAAAAACTAGATTTTTCTGAAAATTTTTCTGGGAATCGTCATGTATGGGATGGCGGGTTTAATTTCAAAAATTGGAGTATTCAAAACCTAGGAAGTTTTTTGAACAGTGACGGCACTAATGCAACCTCAAAATTCCTAAGGAACAATACCCAAACGCGGTTCCATTTCAATAAGAGATGGATTGGCGCCTCACTTCGATTGGAAGACAACCAAGAAAAAATAAAGGCGACGAATCAGTTTTCGGCTTTAAGTCAAAGATTTACAGAATATGGCGCTTTTGTAGGTCGGGGTGACAGTACAAAAGTATATGTCACATTGGGTTATCTACACCGTGCCAATGACAGTTTGCAAAATGGGTTTTTAAAACGGGTTAACAACTCCCAATCCTATTATTTAAAATCAAAATTAATACAGACCGAGAAACGGGATTTGACACTGTTTGTGAATTACAGAAACTTGAATTTTACCGATAAAGCCCGTGCAGATGAACCTTCGTTAAATTCAAGGTTATTGTACAGCGATCAATTTTTAAATCAATTGGTACAAATCACGACCGCGTATGAAACTACTTCAGGAACGATTGCACAACAAGAATTCACCTATCTTGAAGTTCAACCTGGGCAAGGAATTTATATTTGGAATGATTACAATGGCAACCAAATTCAGGAATTGGAAGAATTTGAGATTGCTCAATTCATCGACCAAGCGAAATATATTCGGGTTTTTCTACCCAATCAAATATTCTTGAAAACCCATCAGAACAAATTCTCGCAATCGTTCATTTTAAATCCCAATCAGTGGCAAAATAAAAAGGGTTTCAAGCGTTTGTTGTCCTTTTTCCAAAACCAAACTTCCTTCTTAACGGAACGGAAAACACAACGCAACGGGAACGATTTCGACTTTAATCCTTTTGTGGCAGATGATTTGAGTTTATTAGGGATGAATGCCAGCTTTAGAAACAGTCTGTTTTACAATCGCGGAAAGCAAAACCACTCCATTACCTATTCTTATTTGAGTAGTCGGACCAAAAACCTACTCTCGGTAGGGTCTCAGGAAAACACCAATGGCTCGCATCAGCTCCAATATGCGCATTTGTATCAAAAAAGCTGGTTATTTGGTTTTAACGGAAAGACTATTGCATCCAAAAGCAGCTCAAAGAATTTTGGCGCTAAAAATTTCGAATTAAACGGTTATCAGCTCGCACCCAAAATAGCCTATCTGTTTTCAAAAAATGCGAGTTGGGATGTATTTTATGAATATCAGAAAAAAGACAATCCGCTTGGCGATTTAGAATCTTTGGCGCAGCAACGCTTTGGAACTTCTTTTACCTACAATAGCGATAAAAAGTTCACCATGAATGGGGAGTTTTCATTGTATAACAATAAATTTCAAGGAAATCAGTGGTCTGCTGTAGCTTACCAGATGCTAGAAGGACTTCAGCCAGGGAAAAACATAACATGGCGCGCCATTTTGCAAAAAACCCTAACCCAATATCTGGATGTCAATTTAAATTATCAAGGCCGAAAAAGCGAAACCAGTAAAGCAATCCATACAGGTAGCGTACAGTTGAGAGCCTTTTTTTAACATGCTATTTCTAAAAGATTCATTAATTATCATTATTTTTGATCTAATCGATTTTCATTTATATGATAAAAAACAGTTGTCTATAAAATTAAGCTTCTATTTGTTTTTGATACAATAATCAAAGTGATTTTTAAATAGAATCGTCTTAAATAAAAGAAATAGGTGCTATCGCTCATCGAATAAATTGGACTCCTATTTTATACTTAAAATTAAGAATAATATGAAAATCTCTTTTTTACTGGATTGTATATAAACTTAGATTTAAGAATGACACTATGAAATAAAGCGCCCCCTCGTTTCGATACTTTGGTTACTATAAAGCTGCTATCAAATCTATTGAACGAGTTACTATTGCTAATTTTAATAAATCGATTTGATACTATTTTTAGCCAGATTGAAATTTAAAATAAAATACATGAAAAATTTATTAATCATAGTAGGTTTGTGTTTTAGTTTCAATTTATATTGTCAAACTTCAGATTCATATTGCAATTCAGGTCTTTACAAATTCAATGCAGGAGACTTTCAATCTGCAATAGCCGATTATACAATTGCCATTCAATTAGACCCTAATAACAAAGAAGCCTACATCAGAAGAGGGAATTCTAAATACAATTTACAGGATTACACCGGAGCTATAGCAGATTTGACAAAGGCAATTGAATTAGATCCATATGATAGGTCTTCTTATGTAAATCGTGCCAATTCAAAATATAATTTACACGATTACGTAGGATCAATTAGCGATTACACTAAGGCAATCGATATAGATCCAAATAATAAAGATGCCTACTTTGATAGAGGTGATTCCAAGTCAAATCTAGAAGATTATAAAGGTGCAATAGCCGATTACACGAGGTACATTGAGTTAGACCCTAACAAGAGCAATGCATACCTTAACAGAGGAACTGCAATGTACAATTTAGAAGATTATAATGGCGCTATAATTGACTATACTAAAGCAATAGAATTAGATCCTAATAATAGTAATCCTTATATCAAAAGAGGTTTTTCTAAATATCAAATGGGGTTAAAAGATAGCGCTTGTTTAGATTTTAGCAAAGCAGGTGAATTAGGGGAGGCAAAAGCCTATGATTTGATAAAGCAATACTGTAATTGAATGTATCCCTCATAACTACAAGGACTAAGTCAATCAAAACCTGTAGAAGGTTAAAAATTAAGCATAAAAAAACCCAAAAAAAGTGTTTGATTCTTTTGGGTTTTTTTATGCTTAGCCGTTGGGGTAATTATTTTTTATTCTTTTTATTTTTCTTGGCTTTTTTAGATTTGGCTTTGGCCTTTTTAGCCTTAATCTTTGCTTTAATTTTAGCTTTTTTAGCTTTATCTTTTTTAGCTTTTTTGGCTTTTTTAGCCTTGGCTTTTGCTTTTTGTTTCGCTTTTTCTTTTCCGTTAGCTTTTAAAGCCTTCTTTTTGGTTTTGTCTTTCCCTTTTGGTTTTTCGTTCCTTAGGGGAGTAACTTCTTGAGATGTTGCTTGAATTTCTTCTATTGTTACTGCTACAGTTTCCTCTGCTATTTGAAGGTCTTCTGTGTTAGCATCTGATTCCGTAGTTTCAGGAGTAATCGGATTTAAAATTTTTTCTTGGTGTTCTTCTTGTTGTTCCATTTTTATTAATTTTAATTTAATGTCGAATTCAATGTTAAATAATTATTATTTTATAGTTAACAAATTTACACAATTAAAACATTCGCCAATGTTAAGTTTTTACTTGAGCGTTATTTTGCTGAGTTCCTTAAATGATAAAAAGTAAGATTAATTGCTTTTGAATAGTGCTGCTTAACATTTTATAAACTTTAACCCCTTCTGATTTAATATTTTATTGTTTATTAGTTAATCTTCTAGCTCCAATTTATCCTGATTTTTGTGGCACAATTAAACCTAAAAAGCATGATTGAAAGCCACAAAGAAACGATTGCCATTTCAGTTTTGACGGTGCCAATACCCATCAAAAAGCCTCTACATTCATTAATACACATTTAGTAAAAAAACAAATAGCACCTATAGATGAAAAAAAAGCGGAAAATCCCCTTAGTCGTAATTAGCGATGTGCACTTAGGGACTTATGGTTGTCATGCCAAAGAACTGTTGCAATATTTGAAATCCATTCAGCCTAAAACACTCGTGTTGAATGGCGATATTATTGACATTTGGAGTTTTAGTAAAAGTTATTTCCCTGCTTCCCACATGAGCGTGTTGCGCCAAATTCTTAAAATGTCCCACCAAGGAACCCGTGTCATCTATATTACAGGAAATCATGACGAGGCTTTAAGGAAATACTCGGATTTAATTTTGGGGAATTTGGAATTGGCGGATAAACTGATCTTGGAATTGGACGGCAAAAAAGCTTGGATTTTCCATGGCGATGTATTTGATTCCTCAACTACTGGATATGCTAAAATCATTGCTAAACTTGGGGGTAAAGGATACGATTTATTGATCTTGATTAACAGTTTTATCAATTGGATTTTAGTGCTTTTAGGCAAAGAAAAACGAAGTTATTCCAAAATGATTAAAGACAGTGTTAAGAAAGCTGTGTCCTTCATATCTAATTTTGAGACAACTGCAGCTGAAATCGCTATCGAAAAAGAGTATAACTATGTAATCTGCGGCCACATTCACAAACCCCAAATGAAAGAAGTTGAAAATGAGCAAGGCAAAGTGCTTTATTTAAATAGTGGTGATTGGGTTGAGAACCTTACTGCCTTGGAATATAAAAATAGCAATTGGAGTATTTATCAATACAATAAAGCGCATTACCTCCACCAGGAAAGCAAAGAGGAAATGATTAAAGACGACATTGTCTCCAAGATTTTAGCAAAATAATTAGACCTCATCATTAT
>CALQBR020000050.1 GCA_943328865.2 Sphingobacterium thalpophilum | reverse complement strand
TTATTGCTTACAACTTCTTTACTTCTAAAATTGACGATTTGACTTACTCTATTGATGAGGCAGGTACTACTATCGTAAATACTTACAGAAAATTTAGAGGTAGTTTAAAACAATAATAATTTTGATATACCCATATCAAATAAGATATATAAAATAATGGCTAAAATAAAAATGAACAAAAAGTCCACCTCTACCGATATGACGGCGATGTGTGATGTGGCTTTCCTTTTGCTTACGTTCTTTATTTTGACTGCTACAGCTAAAGTGCCTGAAGCGTTGCCGGTAGATACACCAGCATCGACAGTACAAACCAAATTACCTGAATCGGATTTGGCTACCTTAACTATAGGAAAAGGCAAAGTATTTTTTGATTTGAAAGGAAGAGAAGTGCGTAAAAGAGCCTTAGAATTAATGGGCCAAAAGTATGGTGTTGTTTTTTCTAATGAAGAAATGGAGAAATTTGCTTTAATGGAAGGTTTTGGTGTTCCAATTCAAAATTTGAAACAAATCATCGCCATGAAAAGCGCGGATAGAACCAAAGCAGATCAACCTGGAGTGCCTAAGGATTCTTTGGACAATCAGTTAGCTGAATGGGTGCAAAATGCACGATTGGCTAATATTGAAACCAATGACAAAGAATTGCAAATCGCAATCAAAGGTGATGCAAAAGAAGAATACCCAGCGATTAAAAAAGTGATGGATATTTTACAGGATCAAAAAATCAATAGCTTTAGTTTAGTGACGGGTTTGAGAGGAAAAGATTTTTAATTAAAAAAATAGACGCTAAATGGCTGAATTAAATACCGGCGACGGTGGAGGCGGAAAAGGTGGTAAAGTAAGAAGTAAAAAACAAAACTCAAAGGTAGATTTAACTGCCATGGTAGATTTGGCCTTCTTATTAATTACTTTCTTTATGTTGACTACCACTTTGTCGAAACCACAATCGATGAGCTTGGGCTTGCCTGATAAAGACGATGACCCTACTAAAAACAAGGACGTTAAAGTTGATGAAAATCGTACCATGACTATCCTCTTAGGGGATAATGATAAATTAGTTCGTTATGTAGGTTTGATAGGATCTCCTGTTTCAGGTGGTGCGCCAAAAGACATGACTTATGGTAAAGAAGGAATTCGTAAAGAATTGTTGTCTAGAAAAAAAGCAGTATTGCAATACACTGGGGATAAGAACAAAGGAATGATTGTTATTATTAAGCCAAGTAAGAAATCAAATTATCGCAATTTGATCGATATCTTGGATGAAATGGCCATCACTGATGTTCCGACTTATGCTATTGTGAATGAATTCTCGCCTGAGGAAACTAAATTGTTAGAAGGAAATAAGGAGTAATTCTTATAACTCTATAACCTAATAATTAACAAAAATGAAATTAGATATATTAAAAGACCAATGGCTTGAAATTGTATTTGAAGGACGTAATAAAATTTATGGTGCTTACGAATTAAGAAAATCCAACTCAAAAACGTCTCTTAGAGCCCTTGTTATCGGTTCTCTTCTTTTTGCGTTGGCCGTTAGTGCGCCACTGATCATAAGTTTGATTCCTGATTCTTCAGATGAAGATTTAACATTGGACACTAAGATTACCACCGTTAAGCTTCCGCCAAAGGAAAAGCCAAAAGAAAATCTTCCACCACCACCGCCACCACCACCAAAAGTGGATCAGGTCAAATTCGTGAAGCCAGTAGTGGCTAAAGCGGATGAGGTAACAGAAGAACCACCTAAAATTGAAGAAATTAAAGATAAAAAATTAGGTGCCGAAACCATTAAAGGAGATCCTGATGCTGAATTAACAGTAGAGCCTGTAGGAAATGGTCCTGCTGATGTGGTTGAGGATACAAATATTTATAGTTCTGCCGGTATTGAAGTTAAACCTGATTTTCCTGGCGGAATTGAGAAATTTTATAAATACGTTGGAAACAACTATAGAGCTCCTGAAGAGGAAGGTTTAAAAGGAAAAGTATATGTTACTTTTGTAGTTGAAAAAGATGGTTCCCTAACGGATATAAAAGTTGTTAGAGATATTGGTTATGGTACAGGTCAAGAAGCAGTAAGGGTATTGAAAAAATGTCCTAGATGGAATCCGGGTGAACAAAATGGTAAAAAAGTAAGGGTTTTGTATTCTTTGCCAATTACTATTCAATCAGCCGAATAATGTTTCAAAAAATTATTGATACTATTCAGAAGAAATCGCTTAAAGAGCGATTTCTTCTCGTTATAGGAATTTTGTTTTTCTTAGTTTATTTAGTTTTGGGTTTATTCATTATCTTTATGAAGGATTTTCCCGTGGATATGCAACGCAATTATAGAATAGCTTTTGGAGTGGTTCTGATTGTGTATTCTTTTTTTAGATTTCTGCGGATGATTAATGACAATAAAGAATAGCGTTACCTTAAGTACTGCTAAAGATAAATTAATATACAATGAAAAAATTTGCGCAATTTCCTCAGTTTGTTTTCTTGACAGCACTTATTTTACTGGTTTCTTGTAACTCTTCTAACAGTACTAAGAATGAATCTGAAACCATTCTTAAGGGTTCAACATCGCTCTTAGTGGATGAGACTTTAAAACCAATCATGGAAGATCAAATTCAGGTTTTTGAGAGTCTTTATGAGGCTAAGATTGTTCTAGAAGCGAAGTCAGAAGCAGAAGTGTTGCAATCTCTTGTTAAAGATTCTTCAAGGATTGCCGTCTTGACAAGAACATTAACAACAGAGGAAGTAAAGATTTTCGAAAGCAAAAAAATAAAACCAAGGATTACTAAGATTGCCACTGATGCCATAGCTTTTATTGTAAACAGAAATACCAAAGACACTTTAATTGCCCTAGAAGACGTTATTCATTTTATGCAAGGACAATCAAACCCTCGCATTAAAGGATTGGTATTTGATAATCCTAATTCAAGCACAGTTCGGTTTATGAATGAATTGGCAGAAATAAAAAGCATGCCTGAAAAAGGTGTTTTTTCTTTTAAAACCAACGAAGAAGTCATTAAATATGTATCTGAAAACAATGGAATGATAGGAGTGGTAGGCATGAACTGGCTTTCTCAACCCACAGCTTCGTATCAATCTTATTTAAAAAATATTCAGGTGCTTAGTGTGAAAGATTCGAATAGTAATATATTTGTTGCGCCATCTCAAAATAATATTGCTGAAAGAGTGTATCCTTTGACACGCGATTTGTTTATTATAAATTGTCAAGGTTTTTCTGGCTTAGGAATGGGATTTGCTTCCTTTGTGGCTGGCGAGAAAGGCCAAAGAATTATTCTAAAATCAGGATTACTTCCCGTGAGAATGCCTGGTAGAAACATTATTATTAAAACTAAAAAATAAATTAACTACAAAAATGAACAAATTTAAGCTACTTAGTATTGCTTTATTGGCTTTTGTTGGATTAGGCCATGCACAAGAATTAGACCAAGCAAATAAGGCAATTGATGCCGAGCAATTTGAAAAAGCAAAATCAATATTAAAAAAAGTATTGGTGACTAAACCTGAAAATGGCAAATCAGCTTTTCTTTTAGGGAATATTTACCTAGCCCAAAATATAGCCGACTCTGCTAAGATTTATTTTCAAAAAGGGCTTAAAGCCGCAAACGATTCTAAGTTAAACTACATTGGTTTGGGACAATTAGATTTGGATAATGGTAATTTGACGGCCGCTCAATCTAATTTCGATTTGGCTACTCAAGAGGTTAAAAAGAAAGACATTGAACCATACATTTATTTAGGTAAAGCTTATATGAACGCCAATAAGCCTGATTATACTAACGCACTTCTTGTTTTAAACAAAGCTAAGTTGTTAAAGCCACAAGACGCGCAATTGCAGTTAGCTTTAGGAGATGCTTTTTATGGTTCTAAAAATCAAAATGAAGCCTATGCAGCCTACAGAAATGCCTTTCAAATAGATCCTACTTTAATTAGAGCTAGAGTGCAGCAAGGGGTTTTACTTAAAGGGGCTAAAGCTTATTCAGAAGCCATTAAATTTTTAAATGAGATAGAGGTTTCTAATC
Source organism: Sphingobacterium thalpophilum (assembly GCA_943328865.2). Classification (GTDB taxonomy): domain Bacteria; phylum Bacteroidota; class Bacteroidia; order Flavobacteriales; family Flavobacteriaceae; genus Flavobacterium. The sequence goes on along the minus strand of CALQBR020000050.1, from coordinate 3,738 downwards.
CGCAATATGGTCCTGTTTACAGAGAATTGGCAGAAACCTATTATTACTGGGGTGCTAATGAACCTAAAAAGTACAATGAATACATCCAAAAAGCATTGTCGTATTATGAGAAGTATATGAGTTTAACGGATTATTCTTTAACCTCACGCATGCGCCATGCCGATTTCTTAATCCTTGCCAAAGACTACAAAGCCCTAGAAGCAGAAGCGCTTAAGATGAAAGAATTGGATAACGTAAATCCAAGGATTTTGCGTTATTTAGGATATGCTGCCTATGAGAATGGGAATACAGATGCCGCACTAAAGGCCTTGGAATCTTTTATCGCAATCCCTACCAACAAAATTATTGCTCGAGATTACCTTTATTTGGGTTTAGCAAAAATGAAAATTGCAAACAACCGCGAAACCAAAACAATCGATGTAGCTGGATTTGACGCTGCCGTCTCTTTTATCAAAAAATCGGTTGAAATGGAAATTACGATGACCAATGATTTAAGCGAAGTAGGAAAAAAATTATATGAGCAAAAATTATACAAAGAAGCTGCTGCTATATATGAAATTGCGGTGACTAATGTGAATTCAAAAAATTATTTGTTAGACAATTTCTATTTAGGCAACTCTTTGTATTTTGACAACACTAGAAAAGAAGTGGTAAAACCTGATCCAATTGCTTTACAAAAAGCGGATTTGGCTTTTGGAAATGTAATTACAGCATCACCTACTACTCAAGATGCTTATATATTTAGAGCCCGTACAAATAGCTTATTGTCTAATGACGAATTGACCATTAAATATTATCAAGACTATATTAATGTAGTTACTGCAAAGGGAGAAGAAGAACTCGCTAAACCAGCTATAAAAACAAAGTTTATAGAATCGTATAACAATATTGCAGCTGCTTATGCCAATACAGATAAAGTGAAAGCCAAAGAATATTTTGCAAAAACATTGGCTATGGATCCAGTAAATAAGTATGCTACGGAATCATTGAAAATGTTGAAGTAATTCTAAAATTATTTCTTTTAAAAACCGATAATTGCTAAAATTATCGGTTTTTTTATTTTCAAGTGCCACTCTGATAGCTGTCCGTCCGTCCTTTAAATCGAATTCATTACCTTTACGTATTATTTTAAAAAAAATGCTTAAAAAAGAAATACAATCTGCCGTAGAAAAAGGAAGGATGCTTCCCCTAATGGAAGAGTTTTATACCATTCAAGGTGAAGGATATCACACAGGAACGGCCGCTTATTTTGTTAGAATTGGTGGTTGTGATGTAGGTTGCCATTGGTGTGATGTTAAAGAAAGTTGGAATGCGGAATTACATCCGCCTACAGATACTGATTTGATCGTTGAGAATGCTATTAAATATGCTGAAACGGTTGTGGTGACAGGCGGTGAGCCACTAATGTGGGACATGACACTTCTCACTCAAAAGTTAAAAGGAAAATACCGTAAGGTACATATCGAAACTTCAGGAGCTTATCCGTTGTCTGGGAATTGGGATTGGATTTGTTTGTCTCCTAAAAAAAATAAATTACCTACGCCAACGGTTTACGAAGCTGCAAATGAATTAAAAGTAATTATTCATAACCAACATGATTTTGTTTTTGCAGAAGAACAAGCTGAAAAAGTAAATCCCGATGCCATTCTTTTCCTGCAGCCAGAATGGAGCAAAAAAGAAACAATTACTCCTCTGATTGTAGATTATGTGATGAAAAATCCCAAATGGAGAATTTCTTTACAAACTCATAAATACCTGAATATTCCTTAATTTTTTTAATTTGCTTACTTGTAAAATCAATGCAATGAGAAATATATTTATTTTTCCCTTGTTCTTGCTATCTTTTGTGGTAGTTCATGCACAACGTACCTGTGCCACCTCTATTAAGATGAATGAATTATTTGAAAAAGATCCTAAATTCAAACAACATCACCAAGAGGTGATGAATTATATTAGAAAACCAGAATCGGTTAATTCTCTTTTTAATAAGCGGACAACAGCTACTACAGTGGTTACCATACCCGTTGTTTTTCATATTTTATATAAGAACGATGCTGAAAATGTAAGTGATGAACAAATAATGTCTCAGCTAACGGTGCTCAATAAAGATTATAGAAAATTAAATGCTGATTATTCAAGTGTTGTGCCTAATGCATTTCAATCTTTTGGTGCTGATATGCAAATTCAGTTTTGCATAGCTACAAAAACACCTTCAGGCACGCCAACCACGGGTATTGTTCGGAAATCAGTTTCAAGTTCTTTCGTTTTCGAAGATAGTTATTATACTGCTAATGGAGATGCCTCTTGGGATACAACAAAATATTTGAATATTTGGGTAGGAAGTTTTTCTGACACCTCTTTATTAGGATTTGCTTATTTTCCTTCAAGTGCCGGTCAGTCTGATGATGGTTTGTGTATCAGTTTTGAAGCATTTGGAACTACTGGAACCGCTATGGCGCCTTTTGACAAAGGAAGAACGGCAACACACGAAATAGGACATTATTTTGGTTTAGACCATCCTTGGGGAAGTGATGGTAGCAGCTGTGGTACATCTGCTAATAGCGATGGTGTTTCAGATACACCAGCTACTAAAGGACCCTATCAAGGATGTCCTATTTTTCCTAATAACGCTAAAGCTTGTGCTACAACTTCAAATGGTTCTATGTTTATGAATTATATGGACTATGTAAATGATGGCTGTATGGCTTTCTTTACCAATGGGCAAAAAACAGTGGTTCAAAATACATTGTCTTCATCAAGATTAAGTTTGCTTTCCTCTTCTGGATGTGCTGCTTTAGGATTGGATGAACAATCTGCAATCGATGCGATAGCTTTATATCCTAATCCAGCTTCTCAATATTTTAATATAACTTCACTTCAAACAATAATTGATGAAGTTGATATCTTTGATAACAATGGTAGGTTGGTTAAAAATCAAAAACTTTCTCAAATAAATAATATCATTACTATCGAGGATTTGGCTTCTGGAACTTATTTTGTAAGAATATATGCTGAAGGACGATTTTTGAAATCAGATAAGTTTATTAAAATATAAACTATACATATAAACGGGCTAAGTAATCATAATGGTCTCCTTCTGTAACTAATTCGCAGTGGAGGCCATTTTCATTTGCGGCGTTTTGTAAGGTGTTGTAATCAAGATACAACCAATGAAAAACATCTTCTTTTTCTCCTTTATAGGTTAGGGTAAAATCGAGTTCGCCATAATATGCCTCTCCTGAAATCCATTTTCCGCCATCTTCATCTTCGTCGAACATATAAATGATATCCGAACTGTCAATGAGAATCTGTCCATTTTTAGTAAGTAACGATTTTAATTTTTGTAGGTATTGGGGAACATTCTTTAACTTCCCAAAAATCCCGGTGCCATTCATTAACAATAAAATGGTGTCAAATTTCTCCTCAGTGTCATAATCCAAAAGGGAAGTTACACTTGCTTGAGTAAGACCTCTTAAAAGGCACGCCTCAATCGCATTTTTTGAAATATCAATAGCAGTTACTTCTAAGTTTTTCTCTTTTTGCAAATACAATCCATGACTTCCCGCTCCGCACCCTACATCGAGTATTTTTCCTTTGGCTAATTGTAGTGCATTTTGTTCCAAAGCAGGCATTTCTGAAAAGGAACGAAATAAATAGGCCACAGACATTTCATCTTCCTCCGAAATAGAGGTTTCGGTGATTAAATCTTCAGGAGAATTTTGCGTCTGATAATCTAGG
>CALQBR020000049.1 GCA_943328865.2 Sphingobacterium thalpophilum | reverse complement strand
GTCTCCTTAAAACCTTTCTGAATCAAATAGTCAAACTCATAACCATTTCCTGCCCCAGGAATTAGGATACGCAGGTTTTTGTCTTCTAATTGGTCGATAAATTCTTTGATGGGCGTAGTTATTGCTCCTACATTCCAGCCAGTTTCATTCTCTTGGTAACGCTTTTCCCAATAATGGCTATTCAGCTTCATTGTCATTTGTTTCGTTTCCAAATTCATCTAAATCCCTACGGTCTTTTTTAGTTGGTCGCCCATCGCCTGTTTTTCGGTAATGCGCTTTAGATAATTTTAATAATTCCAAATGTTGAAATGCTTCAGCTGGTGTTTCATCTTTTCGATACATATCTACCAGTTTTGCCCCCACACGATTGGGTGGAATTTCTAATACCGTAATGATTTGGGTAATTTGGTCTTTACGAAAAGTGATTTTATCGGTAGGAAATACTTCTTTCGAGGGTTTGGCTACTTGTCCATTTACGGTAATGTGATTTTTTTTACAGGCTTCCGTAACCATGTTTCTGGTTTTATAGTATCTCACACACCATAAGTATTTATCTACTCGCATAAATTTTCTAAAATCAACGTTAAATTCATTACAAAAATAAATCAATATTGTATCTTGCGCACCTAAAATTTATATTAATAATGAATAGAATTCATAATTTATTTTTAATCCTTATTATTGGGATTTTAACAATCTCCTGTAATAAAGATGATAATAATTCTACAATAGCACCTCCAAGAGATTATGCAGTGCAATATGCAGCCGATTTGGATTCAATAAATAAATATATCGATTCTCATTACATTTCGGTAGATGCTAATCATAATGTAACGCTAACCTTGATTCCAAATCCAAATCCTGAGAACAAGATCTCTATTAGAAATCAGCAAGAGTATCCGCTACAATACAAGACAGTAACTAAAAATGGGGTTGATTATCAAGTATATTATTTAAAATTGCAGGAAGGTATAAATGATTCACCTACTGCAGTTGATTCTGTTTATGTTTCTTATAAAGGAAATCTTTTAAATGATGTGGAGTTTGATGCTTCTCCAACTCCTTTATGGTTTCAGTTGGAGTCGGTTGTTTCTGGTTGGGCAGAGATTATTCCTTTGTTTAAAACAGGGAATTATGATACCGCTTCGGGTCCAAATCCAGCGACTTTTTCAGATTTTGGAGTAGGTGTAATGTTTTTGCCTTCAGGATTGGCTTATTTTAATAGGATTCCATCAGCATTAGTGCCTCAATATTCTCCGTTGGTTTTTAGTTTTAAATTAAATAAACAGCGTTATAAAGACCATGACCGCGATGGGATATTTTCTAAGGATGAAGTTGATCCTTTGAATCCCACGCAAAGTCCTTTACTTTATGATAGCGATGGGGATGGAACTCCCAATATGTATGATGTAGATGATGATAATGATCATTATTTAACTAAAGTAGAGATCCTTATTAATGGTTCTAATCCTAGTTTTGATGCTATTTTGAATTGTTCAGGAACAATTGGAGGAATTAAAAAACACTTAGATCCTGCTTGTCATTAATTAAATAAATAAAAATTTTCATAAAAAAATGCCGTTTCAATTTGAAACGGCATTTTTTTATGAATATCAATAAAGAATTACTTTCTTGTCAAAACTTTCTCAACAGCTTCAACTATTGCCTGATTGTTTAACTTGTATTTGTCCATTAATTGTTCTGGAGTACCGCTTTCGCCAAAACTATCCTGAACGGCAACAAATTCTTGTGGAGCTGGCTGATTTAAAGACAAAACACGAGCAACACTTTCTCCAAGACCACCAAGAATGTTGTGCTCTTCAGCAGTTACAATACATTTTGTCTTATCCAAAGATTTTAAAATAGCCGCTTCGTCTAATGGTTTAATCGTGTGGATATTGATTACTTCAGCTGAAATTCCTTTTGCTTCCAATGCTTCGGCTGCTAATAAAGCTTCCCAAACCAAATGTCCCGTAGCGACAATCGTAACGTCGGTTCCTTCGTTTAAAAGAATTGCTTTTCCAATAACGAAAGGTTCATCTGCAGGCATAAAATTAGGGACTACAGGGCGTCCAAAACGCAAATACGCTGGGCCATGATGATCGGCAAGAGCCAATGTAGCTGCTTTGGTTTGGTTGTAATCACAAGTGTTGATTACGGTCATTCCGGGTAGCATTTTCATCAATCCGATATCTTCTAAAATTTGGTGTGTAGCACCATCTTCTCCTAACGTTAAACCCACATGAGAAGCACAAATTTTTACGTTTTTGTCAGAATAGGCTACCGATTGGCGAATTTGATCGTACACTCTTCCTGTAGAAAAGTTAGCAAAAGTACCTGTGAAAGGAATTTTACCTCCAATGGTTAAGCCAGCTGCAATACCAATCATATTGGCTTCTGCAATTCCGATTTGAAAAAAACGCTCTGGGTGGTTTTTCTTGAAATCATCAAATTTTAACGATCCGATTAAGTCGGCACAAAGGGCCACCACATTTTCATTTTTTTGACCTAATTCAGTCATTCCTGCTCCAAAACCAGAACGGGTATCTTTACTGCCAGTATTTGTATATTTTTTCATTTATTTTAAAAATCAAAGATTCAAGGAATTAAAAATGGAAAGATTCAGAAAAAAGCATTCCAAAACTTCCAATTCAGAATTATTTAATAATCGCTTTCGCCTTCTGTATAGTTTTGTGCCAGAGCATTTTCAAGTTGTGCGTCATTGGGTGCTTTACCATGCCAAGCGTGACTGTACATCATAAAGTCAACACCGTTGCCCATTTCGGTATGCAATAAAACACAAACTGGTTTTCCTTTTCCGGTTCTTGATTTCGCATCTTTCATTCCTGCTATAATGGCTTCAATGTCATTTCCTTTTGCGATTTCGAGTACTTCCCAATCAAAAGCTTCAAATTTAGCACGAATACTTCCCATAGACAAAACCTCGTCAGTGGTTCCATCAATTTGTTTCCCGTTTAAATCGATGGTAGCAATTAGGTTGTCTACTTTTTTAGCAGAGGCATACATAATCGCTTCCCAGTTTTGACCTTCCTGTAATTCACCATCACCATGAAGCGTATATATCAGATGATTGTCACCGTTTAATTTTTTTGCCTGAGCGGCACCAATACCTACAGATAATCCTTGTCCTAAAGAACCAGATGCCATTCGTACTCCTGGTAATCCATCATGAGTAGTTGGATGTCCTTGTAATCTGGAATTAATAAGTCGGAAAGTCGCTAATTCTGAAACGGGGAAATAACCGCTTCTGGCCAAAACGCTATAAAAAACAGGAGAAATATGACCGTTGGAAAGAAAGAAAAGATCTTCGCCAATCCCATCCATATCGAATCCTTCATTTCGGTCCATTAGGTTTTGATATAAGGCAACCAAAAACTCGGTACACCCTAGCGAACCGCCGGGATGACCTGAATTTACAGCGTGTACCATTCGAAGAATATCTCGTCTGACTTGAATAGTTAAATCGTTTAATTGTGGTGTGGTAGGCTTCATTTTAAGTGAAAAATTAATAACTCGCGCAAAGATAATCAGATAATTGGATTTTTCCCGTTATTAGATTGTTCGATTTTTGTAAATTGTATAAAAAAGCCATTGAATTACAATTAAAAAATAAAGCCTGCTTGATGCAGGCCTTATTTAAATACTGAACCAACTGTATCTAAATTCTCTATTTCCCAACCAATTATATTTTAATTTTATCTGCCGCATTTGGGTTTATTTCAGACATCGCAATTGCTGTTAAAATGGCATCTGTTTTTTTCTCTTCCGCAAGAGTCATCTCCAACAATTTGGCTGCATTTTCTTCTCCAAGCGTTTTGGCATAGGCGTGCAAGGTGCCGTAACTTGCAATTTCGTAATGTTTAACTTTTTGTCCCGCAGCAATTAATCCCGCATCTCTGACCACTCCCATTTGGGTTGATGCCATTAACGTATTGCTCTCTTTTAGTAATCCCTCCATAGCCTCACATTTTTGGGCACTAGGCTTAATTCCTGAAGTCTTAAAGATTTGCTCTAAACGAGAAACATGTTCTTGTTTTTCTTTTAATTGACTGTTTAATGCCGTCACTAACTCTGGCGTAGTTGCATTTTTGGCCATCTTAGGTAAGGTTTTGGTCAATACCTTTTCTGCCCAATAAATGTCTTTTAATCCCCCCTCAAACAAATCCCTAAGTCCTTGGTTTGCTGGTAATTTTGCTTTTGCTACTTCTTTTGCAATCGCTTGTTTCTTGATTGTCGTTTCCATAATAATTGTTTTAAATATTAATTTAATTTTAAAAAATAAAAATGGGGCACTTTATTTTATAAACCCAAAACTATATTCCAACTATTTATAGTACAAGCAATGGGTTGTTTATCATCTCATTATAATTGTAAATTTAGAGAATAAATATTCTAATCAACTGTTAATTAACTAATTGCATGCAGTAATTCTTTGATTTTCTATCGATTACATCTTGGTGTAGCTATAAAATAAAGTAGATCTTATTTAATAGACCTAGTGGTGGAGATTTGATTTTTAATTTAGATAGGAATCCGATTCATGAAGGTGTCAAGTCCAATTGTATATTCCGTGTTAATTAAATTCACAATTCACAATTCACAATTCACAATTCTCTTATCTTTGCCGACTGAAAAATGCCTATATGAAATTTGATTTACTACATAAAGATCCGCTATCAAAAGCCAGAGCTGGAAGCATAACAACCGACCACGGAGTTATTGAAACACCTATTTTTATGCCTGTTGGGACGGTAGCTTCAGTAAAAGGAGTCCATCAGAGGGAGTTGAAAGAGGATATTAATCCTGATATTATTCTAGGCAATACCTACCATTTATATTTACGTCCACAAACTCAGATCATAGAAAAAGCTGGTGGATTGCACAAATTCATGAATTGGGATCGAAATATATTGACTGATTCTGGCGGGTACCAAGTGTATTCACTTTCTTCAAATAGAAAAATAAAGGAGGAAGGAGTGAAGTTTAAATCACATATTGACGGCTCTTTTCATTTTTTTACCCCCGAAAATGTGATGGAAATTCAGCGTACTATTGGCGCTGATATTATTATGGCTTTTGATGAATGTACGCCTTATCCTTGTGATTTTCGTTATGCACAACGCTCGATGCACATGACCCACCGTTGGTTAGATCGTTGTATTAATCATTTAGAAAAAGTCCCAACCAAATATGGTTACGATCAGACTTTTTTTCCAATTGTTCAGGGAAGTACCTATAAAGATTTACGTCAACAGTCAGCTGAGTATATTGCCAATGCAGGTGCTCAAGGAAATGCCATTGGAGGATTGTCAGTTGGGGAGCCCGCAGAGGAAATGTATGCGATGACTGAAATTGTGACTGCTATTTTACCCGAAGACAAACCCCGCTATTTGATGGGTGTTGGAACGCCAATTAATATATTAGAAAATATCGCTCTCGGAATTGACATGTTCGATTGTGTGATGCCTACCCGAAATGCCCGTAACGGAATGTTATTTACGGCAAATGGCACGATTAACATCAAGAATAAAAAATGGGAAGATGATTTTTCTCCGATAGATGAAATGGCCATTACTTTTGTAGATACCGAATATTCGAAAGCCTATTTGCGTCATCTTTTTGCCGCCAATGAGTATCTTGGAAAGCAAATCGCAACCATTCACAACCTAGGGTTCTATATGTGGTTGGTTCGTGAGGCAAGAAAACATATCTTAGCAGGAGATTTTTATGTTTGGAAAGAAAAAATGGTGAAACAAATGAGCCAAAGATTATAGTCAATGAATTGTTTCTATCCAATACGAATGAATAATTTGGAAGGGCTACATTAGCAAATAACCGATTCAATAAAAATGAAAATAATAGACAAATACATACTGAAAAGATATTTGGCAACATTTTTCGTGATGCTATTTATGTTTATTCCTATTGGAATTGTCATTGATGTTTCGGAGAAAGTTGGCGAAATGATAGAGAATAAAATCCCTTTATTGGATATTGCAATCTATTATGTTTATTTTACTATTTATTTTGCTAATTTATTATTCCCTATTTTTTTATTTTTATCAGTGATTTGGTTCACTTCAAAACTAGCCAACAATACTGAAATTATTGCTATTCTAAGCTCTGGTATTTCATTTTCTAGATTTATGCGCCCTTTTATTATGGGGGCTAGCATTATTTCTATTTTTGCTTTATTGATGGGCATTTTTATTGTGCCTAGAGCCAGTGAGGGTTTTAATAATTTTAGATATACCTATTTAAAAAAAGGTGGTTTAGAGGCCATGCGTGACCATTCCGATGTCTTTAGACAGATTAGCAAAGACGAATTTATTTACGTTGGAAACTTTAATCAAAACGCCAAGATGGCTTTTAATTTTTCATTGGAGAAATTTAAAAATCAAAAACTCGATTTTAAAATAACAGCCAATACAATCAAATGGAATCCTAAGGACAGTTCCTACACTTTGTTTGACTATACCAAAAGAAAAGTAGGGGTGCTTAATGATCATATAGAATCAGCCGAAAAAAAAGATACCGTATTTAGTTTTGACTTGGAAGATTTAACTCCTGTAGTTTACGTTGCGGAAACCCTGCCAATTGTGGATTTGTATCGTTTTATAGATAAAGAGAAAAGCCGCGGCTCTTCTAATATAAATATCTATTTAGTGGTGCTTTATAAAAAATACAGCATCCCTGTTTCTGCTTTTATTTTAACTATTATAGCTGTTGCGGTTTCCTCAATGAAAAGAAGAGGCGGAATGGGATTGAATTTGGCTATTGGAATTGGTCTAGCCTTTTCGTTTGTATTCTTCGATAAAATATTCGGTGTCTTGGCTGAGAAATCCAGTATTCCACCATTTGTAGCCGTTTGGCTTCCTAATTTTATCTTCGGTATTTTAGCAATCTATTTACTTCGAAATGCTAAACGATAACTTAAGGAGCTATTTGCATCTTCATTTAATCGTATTTATTTGGGGATTTACCGCTGTTTTAGGGGCTTTGATTTCACTTGATGCCTTGCCATTAGTGTGGTTCCGAATGTTATTAGCGGTAGGGTTTATTCTTATCTTTGTAGTTTATAAAAAGATTCCAATGAAAGTCCCACCAAGGGTTTTATTGGGGTTTTTATTAGCAGGATTAATTATTGCCCTGCACTGGTTTACTTTTTTCAAGGCTATTAAAGTTTCAAATGTCTCGGTTACATTGGCTTGTCTTTCCACGGGTGCCTTTTTCACCTCATTTTTGGAGCCGTTGCTCTATGGTAAAAGAATAATTTGGTATGAAGTTATTTTTGGCTTAATCGTGGTTTTTGGCTTGTATATTATCTTTAATGTAGAGACGAATTATACTTATGGTATTTGTTTGGCTTTGACATCTGCGTTCTTATCCGCTTTGTTTTCAGTTGTCAATAGTAAATTTGCCAAAGTATATAATGCAACGGTTATCTCTTTTTACGAACTCTTGGGTGGTGTCATTTTCTTTTCTGTTTTTTTATTTTTCACTAATAGTTTTAATGTAGTATTTTTTAAAATATCTGCTGCCAATTGGCTCTATTTAGGTATTTTAAGTTCTATTTGCACAGCTTATGCATTCATTGTTTCGGTTAAAGTAATGGAGTTTTTGAGTCCTTACACCGTCATGTTGACTATAAATTTAGAACCTATATACGGAATTATTCTTGCGGTTATTGTTTTTCAGGAAAAGGAAAAAATGAGTACTGGTTTTTATATTGGTGCAATAATAATTCTCCTAACCGTTATTCTTAATGGAGTTTTGAAGTTTTATAAAAATGAAAAAGGGTGATGCTTGTTTTCTTTAATAGAACAAAATAATTGTTGGAATTATTGTTTTTAATAAAAAATCATATGATGGATAATATAGTTTGTATATCATTGTTTTATGTTTACTTTTGCGCGTGATATGTCCG
>CALQBR020000048.1 GCA_943328865.2 Sphingobacterium thalpophilum | reverse complement strand
CTCCAAGTAAGCAATTGCGCTTTGGTGATTTCAGTGATCATCTCGGCTAATTTTTTTTGTTGCAATTGCATTCCTGCAATGGGCTTGTCGAATTGGATTCTTTCTTTAGCATAACGCAGCGCCGTATCATAGCAATCCATGGCAGCCCCAATAGCACCCCAAGCAATGCCATAACGCGCAGAATCCAAGCAACCTAGTGGTGCTCCTAATCCCGATTTGTTTGGCAATAAATTCTCTTTAGGTACTTTTACATTATCGAAGATCAACTCTCCAGTAGCAGAAGCACGTAATGACCATTTGTTATGGGTTTCTGGAGTAGTAAATCCCTCCATACCTCTCTCAACGATTAGACCATGAATTCGTCCTTCTTCATTTTTTGCCCAAACTACAGCAATGTCTGCAAAAGGAGCGTTCGAAATCCACATTTTAGCCCCATTCAATAAATAATGGTCACCCATGTCTTTATAGTTGGTAATCATACTACCAGGATCAGAACCATGGTTGGGCTCTGTTAAACCAAAACACCCGATTAATTCACCGGTAGCTAATTTTGGTAAATATTTCATGCGTTGTTCTTCGTTTCCGTATTTCCAAATCGGGTACATTACTAAAGAAGATTGAACCGATGAGGTAGAACGAACACCAGAATCCCCGCGTTCAATTTCTTGCATGATTAATCCATAAGAGATTTGGTCTAGCCCAGCACCTCCATATTCAACTGGAATATAAGGACCAAAACCGCCAATTTCGCCCAAACCTTTTACGATTTGTTTTGGAAACTCTGCTCTTTGCGCATATTCTTCTATTATGGGAGATACTTCTTTTTTAACCCAGGCACGAGCAGAGTCGCGCACTAATTTATGTTCATCTGACAATAAATCGTCTAATAAGTAATAATCAGGAGCTTGAAATAAGTCTGGTTTCATCTTGATGGTTTTTAAAACTGCACAAATTTACACAAACAAAATAAACTATTCAATGAACAATTGTTATAATTTACTTTACCTTACGTTAAACAATGCAAATTGCGCTTGGATGTATTTTTTTAACTTTCCATTTTTTTGAGTATGTTCAATATTCAGAATTTTAAAGATGGATTGAGGTGTTTTAAAAATATCTAGTTCTTTGTCGCTTGTTTTGATTTATAAATAGTTTAGTTTTGCCTATGTCCTAAAACATTGGGCCTAAAAGTTTAAATGATCGTTTTTCAATTCTATATAAAATACCATCATATTTTCTTTTTTCTAATTCAGAAAATTTAACATTTTGATTAGCTAAATTCAACGGCGCAACCTAATTTTAGCAATATAAATTAAACGATTAATTAAAATAATACGAATTAAAAAGAGCTCAATATCTAGAAAAAAACAAAACTTTATGAAAGTAGTTACAATTATTCTTTCCGTATTCCTAGCAGTATTAACTGCTCCTACTTCTATTGCTCAAGACCTTATGGCGCCTATTGGTTTGAAAGTTCAAATTGAGAATAGCGACACCGTTTTAGAAGGGTTAGTTGTCGAAAAAAGTTCTTTTTTAAATGGAGGTCATATTTTTACAAAAAACACCATACGAGTGGTTAAAACATATAAAGGAACAAGTCCTGAAGTTATAGAGCTAATCACTAAAGGAGGATTTATTGCTTTAAAAGGGGAGGTGGTAAATCCAAGTTTGCAACTTTCGGTTGGAGATAGAGGCGTGTTTCTTTTAGTACAAAATGCCGATCTTAGTTTTGATACATTTGCAAACAAACAATCTTTTTACCGTTTCAATGAATTAGATGCTACCGTTTCTAATCCGTTTGAAGAATACCAAAGTTATGACCAAGCATTTGTCCCTGTTTTATTATCAACAACTAAACAAACACCTAAGGTAATAGATGCTTCACTAGATAGAGTGCTTTTTAAAATAGTAAAACGCAGCATTACTGGAGCGATCACGAGTTTTACTCCAACGAGTCTTTCGGCAGGAACTTTTACAGTCCTTACAATCAATGGGTCTGGTTTTGGGACAACAAAGGGAGATGTCTTATTTAGTAATGCCGATGACGGAGGAAATACAGCAATTTATGTATTAAAATCACTAATTACAAGCTGGACCGATAGTCAAATAAAAGTAAAGGTTCCTTTTGAGGCAGGTACTGGAAATATTGCAGTTAAAACCTCAAGCGGAGCAGTGATGGGAGCAACACAACCCCTAACCATTAGTTATTCTCAAATTAACCTGCCGAATGGAAATGGAATCTATCCGACCTATCATGTAAATAGGAATAATTTAGGTGGATATACTTGGGAAATGAATAAGGATTTTTATGCTAATTCGGTTGCGAAAGCTGCCTTTGAAAGGGCTTTTAATGCTTGGAAATGCGCTGTAGGAGTAAATTGGAATATTAGTAATGCCACCACTACTTTAACTTCGATTTCGGATGATGGTCATAATGTGATTACTTTTACAAACGCCTTAGGAACTGGGGTTTTAGGAGAATGTACTAATTATTATTCAGGAGGATACAATTCTAATAACGAGCTAATAGCTTATGTAACTGGTTTTGATATTGGGTTTAAAAGTACAGTGAATTGGAATTATAGCTCATCTGCTCCTACAGCCACCCAGTTTGATTTTGAATCTACTGTTTTGCATGAGTTGGGTCATGGTTTGCAATTACATCATGTGATTGCGCCAAACGAGTTAATGCATTATTACAAAGGAGTGGGTAGCTCTTTTAGAACCATCACAACTGGAGCGTTAACTGGAGCAAAAGATATTATTAATAGGGATTTAAGGGTAAATTTAACAAATGTTGCACAAAATATTACTTTATTTGACACTTCTACTTGTTCTCTTGATACTTCCTCCTTTACTCAAAATAATTTCCTAATCTATCCCAATCCTTCAACGGGTCTATTTACGATTCAATCCGAATTAGTAGGTTTTTTAGAGGTTGCTATTGTCAATTTAACAGGAGAAACTATTTGCCAAAGCATATCAAATGAAGGTAAATTGATTGTAGATATCAGACATGTAGCTTCAGGGGTGTATTTTATAAAAGTTAAAAATAAAGATGGTTTAGTAACTAAGAAAATAGTTAAAGAATAGTATTTCAATAGTTTTCGTATTATAGTATATCTTTTTTTGCACTCCAAAAAGTGGTGTTTTTATAAAAAAAATGACCGTTGAATTGGTTAGTATTTCTGATTTTTCAAAGGGAGTTGTATTGAATAATTTAATCCATCGATACATAAAGGAGTCTATTAGTCTCAGATTTCAATGTTACATCTTCAAATAAAAATCCTTAGTCAACTCAATATATTCTGGGGTGTATTGATGGCGGGCCGTTTCGATAATTAATTCATCTATGGGAAATTCGATTGGTTTATTTCGGCTAAAAGCCAATAAGCTACGTTTAATTTCCGACGAAGGCGTGCCTTTTACGCGGGTTATTTTTGCAGGATACAATTCGTATTCTTCAGCCAAAGCAATAAAAGAGGCTTCTTCTTTAAAAGGAATAATTACAGCAAAAATTCCATTTTCAGAAAGCAATAGGGCTGCGGCTTCAATTAAATCTTCAAAAGGCATGGCGTCGGAAAACCTTGCCAAATCTCTAGCGTCATTATCCGTTTTGAAATTTTCAGTGTAAAAAGGAGGATTTGAAACAATCAAATCGTATTCGTCTTCGGGTTCTTCTACAAATTCATCTAATCCCGCATGAAAACAATACAAACGGTCATTCCATGGGGAGTTTTCAAAATTATCGGTGGCTTGTTCGTAGGCGTTTTCGTCAATTTCCAATGCGTCAATTTCCAAAGCCTGAGTGCGTTGTGCGAGCATCAATGCGATAATTCCAGTACCCGTTCCAATATCTAAAATGCTTATTGGAGCATGGTCTAATGGAGACCAAGCGCCTAATAACACGCCGTCTGTACCAATTTTCATGGCGCATCGGTCTTGTTGAACGGTAAATTGTTTGAATGAAAACATGAAATAAAAATAAGTCCCTCTTAAAGGTACATCTCAATCAGTCCTTCGGGTAAATCCATGATTACTTTTTTGTTTTCACGGTCGATTTTAACCAAGAAAAGGTCAATCATGGGGATAAGAATCTCTACTTCGCCATTCAGAACTTCAAAAAGAGGTTGAGCAGAAGAGTCATTGATGGATTGAATTTTGCCAACAATACCAAGGCGTTGGTCTTCTACTTCAAAACCAATCACTTCGTGGTAATAAAATTTGTTCCCGGTAAGTTTGGGTAACATTTTTAGAGGAAGATACACGGCGTTGCCTAAAAGGGCATCGGCTTCTTCTTCATTGGTAACATCTTCAAAACGAACTCTTAAAAAATCATTCTTGTGAAGGTTGCTGTTTTCAATAAAAAAAGGAACCAAGTGTTTGTTGCATTCAACAAACACTGATTCCAGATTTTCGTATAACTCGGGCTCGTCGGTGTCTAAATAGAGTAGAACTTCACCCTTAAAACTAAATTTTTTAGCGATTTTACCTAAGTAGAAACAATCTTCTTTACGCATTGTCGCTAATTATAATTAAGCCTGAGCTTCTTCGTTGTTTTCTTCAGCAGCAGGAGCTTCTTCAGTTAATTCTTCAGTTACTTCCTCTGTAGGAGTTGCAGCAGCAATGGCATCCGCTTCTGCTTGTGCAGCAGCAGCTAAACGTTTTGCATTTACATCTTGTTCTGCTTTGAATGCTTTTGCTTTAGCATCAGCTTGCGCTTTTGTTAAACCGTCTTTTTTAGCATCTACTTTACCTGCTTTAGCTTCTAACCAAGCTGCCAATTTAGCATCTGCTTGTTCTTGCGTTAAAGCGCCTTTACGGATTCCTCCGTCAAGGTGGTGTTTCAATAAAGCGCCTTTATACGATAAGATTGCTTTCGCAGTATCTGTAGGTTGTGCCCCATTGTGTAACCATTGAACCGCTTTGTCAAGGTTTAACTCGATAGTCGCTGGGTTAGTGTTTGGATTGTAAGTACCGATTTTTTCTAAGTATTTACCATCTCTTTTTGAGCGAGCATCAGCCGCTACAACCCAGTAAAAAGGTTTTTGTTTTTTACCGTGTCTTTGTAATCTAATTTTTACTGACATAATCGTGTGATTAAATTTTGAGGTACTCGACCTCGATTAATTAAGGGTGCAAATATAATTCTTTTTCTGAAAAATACTAATTCATAATTTGGTAATTTAAAGACAAACCATTAATAAATTCCATCTTGATTTGATTTTTGTTTTTTTATTTAGCATTTTTCGTTTAAAAAGCTATTTTTGTAGCAATAAATTCTATTAAAATGAAAAAAGTACTATCGCTTTTTACACTACTGTGTTTGCTAGCCTCTTGCTCTGATGATGTAAGGTTTAATACCCGTTCCGTTCAAGGAGTTAAAGATGGTGTGTTTTGGAAATCAAGTGATTGCCGAGCTACTATTGGGTCGGGTAATGTTTTGACGATTGAAGCGGTAAAACAATATGATAAAGTAATTTTAAAAACTACTGCAACTAATGTTGGAATCTATCCTTTAGGAACTATAGATGCTAATGTAGCTAATTATTCATACAACATCGCTGATAAAGAATTTAAATACGCAACAGGTTTAAATGTTGGAGATGGTGAAATTGAGATTACGGAATTTGATCCGACAAATATGACTGTTTCAGGAAAATTCCGGTTTAGTTCCCAAATATCGGTCAGTAATCCTTTGGTGCCAGAAAAGGTTAATTTTCAGGAGGGTATTTTTTACAAGGTTCCAATTGTTAACTCGTTATAAGTTTCAATATTTAAGGTATTGAAAGTCATCTTTTTTAAGGTGACTTTTTTTTGTTTTAAAGTGTTATTGGCTTTATTTCGAAAAAAATCTATAAATTTTATAATATATAATTGATTACAAGTAAAATAAGACTACATTTGTTTGAATTATAATAAATAGTATATATGAATATTTTCGTTGGAAGTCTTCCTTTCAGTATTGAGGAAGCGGATTTAAGAGAGTCTTTCGAGGCTTATGGAGCAGTTGATTCTGTAAAAATTATTACTGATAAATTTACTGGAAGAAGTAAAGGATTTGGTTTTGTTGAAATGCCAAATGATGCTGATGCTCAAAAAGCAATCGATGAATTAAATGGTGCTACTGTTCAAGGACGTGCTATTGTGGTAAACAAATCGGAGCCAAAGCCAGAAGGTGAAAGAAGAAGCTTCAACAGCAACAGCCGTGGTGGAGATTCTCGTGGTGGTTATGGTGGTGGAAACAGCCGTGGTGGAAATGACCGTGGTGGAAACAGAGGTGGTTACTAATCATTTTCTGAATTAACATACAATAAGATACCTTAAAAACAGGGATAGTAATAGCACTGTTTTTGTCACATATAAAAAGCCATTCATCAATTAGATGAGTGGCTTTTTTGTTAATAACTTCCCCCTTTTTTTACTTCAAAAAAAACTACTTTTGGATTTCATATTTTGTAATTATTATTAATTATAAATCCCTTACCTTCAGTTATGTATTTAATATTTGATACCGAAACCACCGGACTTCCAAAGCGTTGGGATGCTCCTATCACCGATACCAATAATTGGCCTCGTTGCATTCAGATAGCTTGGCAATTGCATGATGAAATGGGTAAGCTTATCGAGCATCAGGATTATTTGGTGCAACCCGAAGGCTTTAATATTCCATATGATGCTGAGCGGATTCACGGTATCTCGACCGAATTAGCGCAAGCTGAAGGAATTGCATTATCGGAAGTTTTACACAAATTCAATATTGCTTTATCCAAAGCAAAGTTTATTGTCGGTCAAAATTTGAATTTTGATATCAATATTATGGGCTGCGAATTTCACAGGATGGGGGTTGTATCGCCTATGAGCAGTATGCCGGTTTTGGATACTTGTACTGAAGTCACCGCTTCGTTATTAAAATTACCAGGTGGTCGAGGCGGAAAATTCAAGTTACCCACCCTTACGGAATTGCATAGTTACTTATTTAATACTCCTTTTTCTGAGGCTCACAACGCTACTGCAGATGTGGAAGCCACTACACGTTGCTTTTTGGAACTAATTCGTCGTGAAATTTTCACCAAAGAGCAACTCGATGTTCCTGCGGGTTATTTTCAAGATTTTAACAATTACAATTCTGGAGTCATTCAGCTCATTGGATTAAAACATATTAATCTAAAGTCGGCTTCGGAAGCCATTCGACAAAATTTTCAAAAAGTTCAGCAGGCGCCAGTTTCCAAAAAAGTGCTTTCGGACAAAAAACAAATTTTAATAGATACTGATTTTGTGCATTTGCACAATCATACCCAATTTTCGGTATTGCAATCAACTGTAAGTATTGCCGCCTTGGTAAAAGCGGCAGCAAAGCATAAAATGCCTGCGGTAGCCATGACGGATTATGGTAATTTGATGGGTGCGTTTCATTTTGTCCGCGATATCCTGGCTCATAATAAAGCTGCAGTGGCCAAGAATTTGGAAGCTTTAGAAAAAGGAGAAGCCCCTACCGAAGTTGAAATGAAGCCTATCGTAGGTTGTGAGTTTTATGTCTGCGAAGATCACTTAGACAAAACCCGAAAAGACAATGGGTATCAAATTGTTTTTTTAGCGAAAACAAAAAAAGGATATCACAATTTGGCCAAAATGTCTTCAATTGCCTATACACAAGGCTTTTATTACGTCCCTAGAATTGACAGGACAGTTATTGAAACATTCAAGGAAGACCTTATCGTTTTATCTGGGAATCTTTATGGAGAAATACCTAGTAAAATTTTAAACATTGGCGAAAACCAAGCGGAAGAAGCTTTGATTTGGTGGAAAGAACAATTCGGCCCTGATTTTTACATCGAGGTTATGCGGCACAATCAAGAAGATGAAAATCGTGTTAATGCCGGATTGGTTTCCTTAGCTCAAAAGCACGAAGTCAAAATTATTGCCACCAATAATATTTTCTATATTGACAAGGAAAATGCCAATGCGCATGATATTTTGTTATGTGTCCGCGATGGTGAAAAACAAACGACCCCAATCGGTCGTGGACGCGGGT
>CALQBR020000047.1 GCA_943328865.2 Sphingobacterium thalpophilum | reverse complement strand
CTACCTCTGGAGATAAGGGAACTTCATTTATAGATACCTATACCAAAGATTTGAAAGATTATATGGTATATAACAAATCGGATATACAAACGACCCGAAATTTTCAATGTTTAGTCGAAAACACTTCTGATGCACCATCAGAAGGTTTAAGAATGGCCACTGAAACGGAACAAAGGGCTAGTGATGGTAAATTTAGAGTTTACCGATTAGCAATGGCTTGTACCATTGAGTATGCGGCTTTTCATATTAATGCAGCCCGACTTTCAGCAGGAACTTTAGCGCAAAAAAAGGCAGCAGTTCTAGCTGCAATGAATGTGACGATGACACGTGTAAATGGTATTTTCGAAAGAGATATGTCTTTACGGATGAATTTAGTAGCTAACAATGATGCAATAATCTTTATTGATTCTGATTCCTTCACAAATGATACTTCAAGTAAATTAATTAATGAAAGTCAAACGGTTATAAATGCTGCGATTGGTTCTGCTAATTACGACATTGGTCATACAGTTAGTACTGGTGGTGGAGGATTAGCACAGTTGCGTTCTCCCTGTTCGTCCAGTAAGGCACGTGGAATAACAGGTTCTTCTTCTCCAGTTGGAGATGCCTATGATATAGATTACGTATCCCATGAAATGGGACATCAGTTTGGTGCGAATCACACCCAAAACAATAGTTGCAATAGAAATGATGGAACTGCTGTTGAACCAGGAAGTGGTAGTACCATCATGGGATATGCTGGTGTTTGTTCGCCCAATATTCAAAACAAATCTGATGCTCATTTTCATGCCGTTAGTATTGCGGAAATGTCGGCATTCGTTGCGGGAACTGGTAGTTGTGCAGTAACAACTTCAAATAGCAATAGTGCACCTATCGTAAATGCGGGGTTGGATTATACCATTCCAAATGGTACAGCCTTTATCTTAAAAGGGAGTGCAACTGATGTAACGACCGGAAACGCTCTAACTTATTGCTGGGAACAAACAGATACTGAAGCATCTACGCAACCTCCTGTTCAAGGAGCCACCTCTGGCCCTAATTTTAGATCATACCTTCCAACGACCTCGCCCGATCGTTATATGCCTAGATTGTCCAGCGTAATTGCTAATAGTTTAGCGCCAACATGGGAAGTAGTACCTACTGTTGCCAGAACGATGAATTTTGCATTGACAGTTAGAGATAATGTAACTACAAATGGTGGTCAAACAGGAAGAGATAATGTTGTGATTACTACAGCAAGTGTAGGTCCTTTTCTTGTCGAGAGTCCTAATGCTGCTGTTTCTTGGATTCCAGGCAGTAACCAGACAGTAACTTGGACCGTGGCAGGTACTACAGCAAATAACATTAATGCAACCTATATAGATATTCTTTTATCTAAGGATGGCGGGAATACCTATCCCGTTCTCTTGGCTAGTAAAGTTCCAAATGATGGTTCGGAAATCATCACCGTTCCAAATAGTCCTGGGGCGAATAATAGAATTATGGTAAGGGGCTACAATCATATTTTCTACGATATTTCGAATGTGAATTTTACTATTGCTGCTGCAACCTCGACTTTTTCTATTGGATTTTCGGGCACTGCTGAGGAACAAAATAAATCAGCTTGTCAAGGATCAGATGCAACCTTTAGTTTTCCTTATGCAACCCTATCAGGGTTTAATGGCACCACTAGTTATAGTGCGACAGGACTTCCTGTGGGAGCTAAGGCAACTTTTTCGCCAGCCTCAATGAGCGCCTCAGGTAATGTGACTATGACTATTAGCAATACCAATTCAAGTGTGCCGGGGCTTTATAATATAATAGTGAATGCCACTTCAGGGTCCACTACTAAAGCAGTTTCCTTTTATTTAGAAATACTAAATTCTAGTGTGGCGTTAACCACTCCTTCAAATAATGCTACCACACAAAACACTTCATTATCCTTAACTTGGGTGGCCAATTCAAATGCCCTTTCATACGATATTCAGGTAGCAACAGACAATTCCTTTTCTACTGTAGTAAAATCTGCCAATGTTACTACAGCCAGTTATCTTGTATCTGGTCTTTCGCCAGAAACGGATTACTTTTGGAGGGTGCTTCCTAAAAGTTCTAATTGTAGTGGTAATTACAGTGATGCGTATAAATTTACGACAGGACAAATTTCTTGTTTAGCAACTGCTTCTGCCAATATTCCAATAACAATTTCTGCTTCAGGAACACCAACTATAACTTCTACACTAAATATCACAAATGGAGGAATCATTTCAGATGTTAATATTACCATGAATGTAACGCATACTTATATTAATGATTTGACTGCCACTTTAATTAGTCCAAGTGGAACGCAGGTGCAATTGTATGCTCGACCTTGTACTGATACTGCAATTCAAAACATCAATGCTTCTTTTGATGATGCAGGAATAGCGGTAGTTTGTGGCACCAATCCGGGAATATCTGGAACAGTTCAGCCGAAATCAGCGCTTTCTGTTTTTAATGGACTCAATTCAACAGGTACTTGGACGCTTAAAATCGCAGATGCTTTTAATCAAGATGGTGGCGTATTAAATAGCTGGAGTTTAAACATTTGTACCCTACAGTCTTTGTCAGTTGAAGAAAACACCTTCCTAAATTTTGTATTGTATCCAAATCCCAATCGCGGGAATTTCACTATTCAATTTAGTCCTAGTTCCAATAATGAAATTACTATTTTAGTACACGACATTATGGGTAGAAAGATTCTGAGTAATACGTATCCTAACTCAGATCAGTTTACTCAAAATCTCCAACTTGATAATGTGCAATCAGGGGTTTATCTTGTGACGGTTCAAGAGGGTATACAAAGAGTTGTAAAACGTATTGTTGTCGAATAACAACCTCTTTTTTATAATGAAGCGTCCCGTTTTCGGGACGCTATTATTTTGTAGTAGCTTTGATTGATTTTATAATTTGAGGGACTTGGGTAATTGAAAAGTCCAATTGAAACAAAACGGCATTCTTTTTTTGTTCTAAGGTAAGTTGACCTTGAGTTACTTTAAAATATCCGGCTTGGCCTTTGCAATAACAATGCCTGCCAAAAAGCATTTTCGTTTTCTGTAATTCACTTCCTGAGCGTGAAATTAAGGAATCCGAATTGTTGATTTCAAAAACAACATCTTCCCTATATTGCCCGTCTTGCAATCCTTTTTCTACTTTTCTATTGTAATGAAATAAAACTACTGAGCTTTCTGTAGCGGCCACTATTTGATAATAGATTCCGCCCAAATCATCTGTTTTGATGTCTAACCGTTTATCTTTTAGCACTTCGATGTTACAGGTTCCATCTTGTGGACATTCGCTCTTTAGCGTCAACGGAATACTTTTCGATTCGTTTTTTGCGATATTGTTTTTCTGGCAATTACAAAATGAAAACAACAAGGCAAGGGGAATTATTAATAATCTTTTCATTTTAGATAAAAAATATTGAATTTAAAGGTAATCAAAAAAGGTCTTTTGCTACAAATGAAAGGAGGTCACAATTTATTTTCCGTTGTAAGTGGTCATCGTGTTTTCTAATCCCCCAGTCCCAAAGGATTTGATGATTTCGGATGCGACTTCTAATCGCTCCGGCAGTTTTATTTTTTCAGATTCATCCCAATCTCCAAGTACATAATCTACTTGTTTTCCTTTTTTGAATTCATCGCTGATTCCAAATCTAAAGCGCGCATAGTTTTGGGTATTTAAAAGTAAATTAATGTTTTTTAAACCATTATGTCCACCATCACTTCCTTTTGGTTTGATACGAATTGTACCAAAGGAGATATTTAAATCATCGGTAATCACCAAGATATTTTCTAGTGGGATGTTTTCTTTATCCATCCAGTATTTCACCGCTTTACCGCTAAGATTCATGTAAGTGTTGGGTTTCAGCAAGAAAAAGGTGCGTCCTTTGAATTTGTATTCGGCTAACATGCCAAATTTAACGGTATCGAAAGATAGTGATTCTTTCTTGGCTAAATGATCGATTATTTTAAATCCAATATTGTGTCTGGTATTGACATATTCGGCGCCGATATTGCCTAGTCCTATGATTAAAAATTTCTTCATACAATCAGTATTGTCTTCTTTTTTGGTTGTCGAAAATAGATGGGATAGCCATTTTATCATTCTGCAAAATTACGCTAAATAGGGAATTTCAAGGTTATCTTTTTATAAAAATAGGGAAACACCAACAATTAATCATTAGCCCTGATGGCAGTGACATTCTTTTGTTCTGGGATTCAGAACAAAAGATAAAACGGACAGCAGGCAAGAAATCTCTAAATGGCACCCAAGCCATTTGCTCCAATAAATAAAAAAAGCACCAGTTTTACAACTGATGCTTTTGAATAGGATTGAAAAAAAATTATTTTTTCTTTTTCCCTGCAGGTGCTTTTGCTGCTTTTGCTGCTTCTTGTGCTGCTTTCATAGCTGCACGAGAGATCTTCACTTGGCAAATTACAGTATTGTCTGGGTGCATCAGTTTGAAATCTTTTGTTTCAACTTTAGTCACATACAATTTGTTACCCATTTGAAGTTCAGAAATGTTTGCTTCAATAAAATCAGGAAGGTGTTTAGGTAAAGCTCTTACTTTTAATCTTCTTTGATTCAAACGCAAATCCCCACCTAATAATACCCCTGGAGAAGTTCCAACGATTTTCACAGGAACTTCCATAGTGATTTCTTTGCTTTCGTTTAATTGAAAGAAGTCAATATGTAAGATCTTGTCAGATACTGGGTGCGCCTGAATGTCTTGTAAAACAGCATTATAGGTTTTATTTCCAAGATCAATCACAACAGTGTGTGCGTTTGGAGTGTAAACCAAGCTTTTGAAAGCTTTTTCTTCTGCTGAAAAGTGCACTGGTTGATCTCCTCCGTATAACACGCAAGGAACCGCTCCAGCATTACGTAAGGCTTTAGTAGCAACTTTGCCTACGCTTTCTCTTTCTGATCCTTTAATTGTAATCGATTTCATTGTAAAAAAATATAGTTAATAAATAATAAATTACATCAAAAATTTCCCACTAATGGAATTGTTGTGTTGCACCATGTGCATTACTTCTGCGAAAAGAGGCGCACAACTCACCACTCTTATTTTTTTAGATTCTCTCTTTAAAGGGATGGAATCGGTAACAATCAATTCGCTTAATTTCGAATTTTCTATTTTTTCGTATGCCTCACCTGATAAAATGGCATGGGTGCAAATAGCTCTTACGCTCAAGGCTCCCTTTTCAATCATTAGGTCGGCTGCTTTTGCTAATGTTCCTCCAGTATCAATCATGTCATCTACTAGAATTACATTTTTACCTTTCACCTCTCCGATAAGTTCCATCGTATCGATTACATTCGCTGCTTTTCTTTGCTTGTAGCAAATAACAACCTCTGATTCTAGAAATTTAGAATACGCATAGGCTCTTTTGGAGCCTCCCATATCTGGGGAAGCAATGGTTAAGTTTTCTAATTGTAAACTTTTTACATAAGGTAGAAATATAGTGGACGCAAATAAGTGATCCACTGGTTTTTCGAAGAAACCTTGTATTTGATCTGCATGCAAATCCATGGTCATGATACGGGTAGCGCCCGCCGTTTCCAATAATTTAGCTGTTAATTTAGCTCCAATCGGGACTCTTGGCTTGTCTTTACGATCTTGTCTGGCCCATCCAAAGTAAGGGATCACTGCGGTAATGTGTCGGGCTGAAGCTCTTTTCGCGGCATCAATCATCAACAACAATTCCATTAAGTTGTCTGCATTTGGAAAAGTAGAACAAACAATAAACACACGCAAACCTCTAATTGATTCTTCATAAGAAGGTTGAAACTCGCCGTCGCTATATTTAGAGAAAGTCACTTTTCCTAGTGGAACGCCATAATCTTTAGCTATCTTTTCAGC
Organism: Sphingobacterium thalpophilum; assembly: GCA_943328865.2. Taxonomy (GTDB): domain Bacteria; phylum Bacteroidota; class Bacteroidia; order Flavobacteriales; family Flavobacteriaceae; genus Flavobacterium. The sequence continues at coordinate 2,166 of CALQBR020000047.1, read as the reverse complement.
TAAATAGACACTTTGTGAACACGCAAAAATTTTCGCTTCTGGTTCTAAATGGGACATCTTACGGTATTGTTTTTAATCCGATATGGTTCATGTCATTCGGTTTAATTATTTGTAAAAACCATAAAATACATAAACACCTCGGGTGTAGTTAGTTAGTATAAATCGCAAAAACGAATTGCAAATTTAGAAATTTAATCTAACTTATTAAGTAAAATTTTAAGTATTTTTTTTAGAAGAATGTAATTTAATTTTTTACATTTGCACTGTGTTAAAGAAAAAGCTTTTAGCTACCACTAAATTGATCTTTATTGCGTTAGAATAATTGTATTTTTATTCTTGTCTGCTAAGCCCGGATGGCGGAATTGGTAGACGCGCTGGTCTCAAACACCTGTGGGAAACCGTGCCGGTTCGACTCCGGCTCCGGGTACTTAAAAAGTCTGTAATCGCCTTGTTATCAAGCGTTACAGGCTTTTTTTATTGTATTTGCCCGACTATGTTTGACATTCATCTTACAAAAATATAATTGTTTTACAAATGTTTAACATGTAAAAACAAAAAAGCCCTTACATTGCTGTAAAGGCTTGGTTATTAAAGTGGTCCCACCTGGGCTCGAACCAGGGACCACCTGATTATGAGTCAGGTGCTCTAACCAGCTGAGCTATAGGACCGGTTAAGAGATGCAATATTACCACTATTTTTGAAACACTCCAAATGTTTTTTATTTTTTAGCCTTTCAATAACATGAAACTATTAGCTATTAACATGTTAAAATTAAATTTTTTCTATTTTACTTCTTGACATAGTTCAATTAAAACGCCATTAGTGCTTTTTGGATGAAGAAAAGCTACCAACTTGTTGTCTGCTCCTTTTTTAGGAATATCGTTAAGAACAATAAATCCTTCTGCCTTCAATCGGGCTATTTCAATGTCAATATCTTCCACATCAAAAGCAATGTGATGAATACCTTCCCCTTTTTTTTCTATGAATTTAGCGATTGGACTTTCTGGGTTCGTAGCCTGCAAAAGTTCAATCTTATTAGGGCCATTCATAAAAAATGAAGTTTTAACTCCTTCACTAATCACTTCTTCAGATTTATAGGAAGGTTTGCCAATGAGTTTTTCAAATATTAAATTTGAAACTTCTAAATCTTTTACCGCAATGCCTATGTGTTCTATTTTTTTCATTTTATTAATTTCAAAAATTCTGTATTTGCCTATGTTTATCACAAAGATAAGGCCTCATTATCTATTATGATAGTTTTTTGTAGCCATAACAACAGTATGAATCATTTAAGAATCGGTTCTACTGGTATTTGTGGGGAAAAAAGTCTAATTCTCCATTAAAAAAATTAGACCTGCTATATGGTCGAACTGATAAGTTTATGAAGTTGGACTTTTTTAGGTACTAGTTATTTTAGAGTTGTCACATTTTAGAACTCATTTTTACTGTCTTAATCTAAAATATTGGCCTCGTTAATCAAGATCTTAAAATTTAAAATTTTGATTTTTTTGCCAAGGAGTTCTATTGTATTGTTTTCTTGCAGGTGGTATAAGGCTCTTGTGGCAGTTTCTCGGGTCGTCCCAGCCATATTTGCGATTTCTTCTCGAGTAACCGAAATATTGATAGTGGCTTGGTCGGTTTCTAATCCGTATTTATTTTTTAAAAGCAGTAAGCTTTGCGCAATGCGTTCTTTAACGGGGCGTTGGGTAATTTTGGTTAAATTGGTTTCTATCTTTTTTAACTCTTGCGAAAAAAGATGAATGATTTCCAATGCTAATTTAGAGTTGTTAGCGACCAAATTTATAAAAATCTCTTTAGGAATAAAGCAAATATGGGATTGTTCCAATGCTGTGGCAGAACAGGAATACAAATCACCACTTAAAGTGGCTCGATAGCCCATCACATCACCACTGGAGGCCAAATGTAAGATCTGATCTTTCCCATCTAATCCCAGTTGGCTTACTTTTACTTTTCCCTTTTGAATGCAAAAAATTCCTTTTGGAGCTCCCGCTTCATGGAAAATAACCTCCCCTTTTTCGAAGACCTGACAACGTTTGGATTCATTGACAATTTCCAATTCCTCCGCTTTTAAAGCGCAGAAAATCCGCTTAGATTCTTGCGTACATTGGGAGCAGTTGGAGGTGAATTCGCAGGGCATTTGGTTAG
>CALQBR020000046.1 GCA_943328865.2 Sphingobacterium thalpophilum | reverse complement strand
AAAGAAGAGGATAAAATATTGGAAGAAGCAGCACTTGTAATTACGCGTTCAGAAAAAGCAATCGATATTCATCTTAACACAATAAAAAGTAATTCTCGAGATAAGTTTTCTGTAGTGTTCAATGGTCGTGATATTGAATTTTTCAAGCCTAATAATACAATTGGAAATCAAACCCGTACAGAATTAAATATTGCTGACAGTACCAAGATTTTTGTTTATTGCGGTTCATTAGGACATCAATACGGATGGGAAGATATGTTAAAAATATTCCTGGAGTATCTAAAGATTAATGATGACGTGAAATTTTTAATTTTAACGGGTAATCCAGATTATGCTTCACAGCGAATTCCAGCTGATAAACAAAATAAATTTATTGTCAAAAGTGTCGCATTTAACGAAGTACCTAAATATTTATCAATGGCAAATGTGGCTTTTGCTATTAGAGAACCTAAATTAAGCATGCAAGCAGTTGCGCCAATCAAATTAGGAGAATATTTACTAATGGGCATCCCAACAATTGCTTCTGTTGGTATTGGAGATACGGAACAAATAGTAAAAAATGTGCCTTATTGTTTTTTATATGATAATTTAGCGCCAAACAGAAATATACAAGCAGTTAATTTTATTCAAAATTTGAATGCAATCGACTCAGAAAAAATAAGATCTTTTGGTATTACTTACTTTTCTATTGAAAAAAGTGCTGAAAGCTACCTACAAATATTTCAAAAATTAAAATGAAAGTACTTTATTTAACAAAATATCCCAGAAATGCAGCTAGCAGTCGGTTAAGGAGTTATCAATATTTTCCTTATTTAGAAAAAAATGGGTTTAAAGTTACTGTGAGTCCTCTTTTTAATGAAAAGTACATCACCCAATTGTATGCTAAAGAACCGATTTCAAAAATTAATTTGATTAGTTGTTATTATAGAAGATTTATGGTCTTATTAACAATCAAAAAATTCGATAAAATAGTAATTGAAAAAGAGCTTTTTCCTTATTTTTTTAGTTGGTTCGAAAGCGTTTTGTATTATCTAAATGTAAAATATGTGGTCGATTATGATGATGCTATTTTTCATAATTACGATTTAAAAAGCAATAGATTGTTTTTATTTTTCTTGAAAAATAAAATCTATAATGTGATGAAATACAGCGGAACGGTCATTGCTGGGAACGCTTATTTAGCACAAAAAGCAAATGAATCAGGAGCAAAAAATATTGTCAATATACCTACCGTTATTGATATCAATAATTACATTGTAAAGAAAAATAAACACAAAAAAGTAATTCTAGGATGGATAGGCTCACCGTCAACATTTAAGTATGTAGAGGCTATTTTACCAGTTATAACTGCACTTTTTTCTAAATTTGATATCGAATTTCATGTCATTGGTGCTAAAAATGAATTACCATTCCATCCTAATGTTAAATATTTTGATTGGTCAGAGCAAACAGAAGTTGAATTGATTGCAAATTTTGATATTGGAATAATGCCTCTAGATAATTCACCTTGGGAATTGGGCAAGTGTTCCTACAAATTAATTCAATATATGGGATGCGGAGTAGCCGTGGTTGCTTCTCCAATTGGCATGAATACGGAAGTAGTTACTGAAGGGGAGAATGGTTTTTTAGCAGATACCCACCAAGAGTGGATTGATAAATTGAGTATTCTAATTGAAAATGAAAATCTTAGACACACTATGGGTCATAACGGAAGACAAAGAGTAACGGCGCATTATTGTGTACAAAATAGTTTTTCAACTTTAATTTCAGTTTTAAAAAATGGATAATAGCTCTAAAACTAAATACCTAGATGTATTACAAATTTTTAGAGGAATCGCGGCTATTATGGTGGTTCTGCATCATGCAATTGGTTCGATAAAATATTATCATAAAGTAGATTATCCAATTTTGAATTACATTGGGTCAATTGGTAAATTTGGAGTAGATTTCTTTTTCCTAATTTCAGGTTTTATAATTTCGTATGCTGCTTTTTATAAATACTCCGAACCCAATGCATTTGGTAATTATCTCAAAAACAGACTCATTAGAATTTACACCCCTTATCTACCTATTGGCATTTTTATGTTGATTGTCTATACGCTTTTACCTGGTTATTCTAATGGCAATCGCGATTTGAGTGTCTTGACTTCGCTAACATTAATTCCTAATGGTAGTCCAGCACTATCAGTAGCATGGACCTTGTCATTTGAGATTAGTTTTTATCTTCTATTTAGCATCTCTTTTTATTCCAAAAAAGTGTGGAATTATTTTATTTTCTTCTGGTTCTTTTTGATTTTACTATTTAATTTCGGAAAATATTTTAATTTTCATATGATGAGAATTCCAATTACAAATTTGATATTTTCTATGTATAATATAGAATTTATCTTAGGGTACTTATTGTCAATATTTATTTTAGAAAAAAAGAAAATTAATCTGAAGTTCGCATTGTTTCTTACAATAGCTGCCGCAATTGCCTTTTTAATAAGCTTTTATTTTAAGTTTAGTGTGTTTTATTTTTCTTTAAATTTGCTTTTTTGCCTGTTTTCATTTGTATTGATTTATGTTTCAGTAGCTCACTTTAATGTTAGCATTGATAAGAAAGCAATACTGATGATGATAGGAAACGCAACTTACTCTATTTATTTAATTCATAATCCAATACAAATGGTAATTATAAGATTTTTTCCTAAGATTGGATCGGTTTTAAATGTGATGTCAGCCCTTGTAATTGTGTTGTTGATTTCTTGTGGGATGGGTTATTTGTATTATTATTTGTTAGAAAAAAAAGGAATTAATTTAATGAAACAAAAATTAATCAAATAGTTATGGATTATATTTTTGTACCATTAATCATTTTATTAGGGTTCCTGTTTATTAATAGTTTTAAGAATAGGATTTCAGAAAACAACTTGCTTACCTTAAATAAGTTGTATCTATATCATATAGCATTTGGCATCTATTTTTGTTTTTTTGTTTATGGAGATGCCATAGGCTATTGGCGTTACGCGAAATGGATGACCTATAGTGATTTTATTTATTCCTTGACTCAATATCAAGGGACCTACTTTATTTATGCTTTAAATTATTTCCCTTCAAACGTTTTAGATTTATCCTATTTTACAGGCACTTTGATTTATTCATTAATTGGATTTATTGGATTCACTTATTTTTATATCATAGCTGTGGATTTGATACCAACCAATGCAACTTTTAAGGGGTATTATTTATTTCCCTTATTGTTTTACATGCCTAATCTGCATTTTTGGAGTTGTGGAGTAGGTAAAGATACCCTGTTGTTTTTTTGTATTGGCTTGTTTTCTTATGGCTTATTAGCCCCTTTTAAGCGTTTGCCATTTATAATTTTCGCCTTGGTTTTTTCTTATTTTATAAGACCCCATATTACTTTGTTTATGTTGATCGCCTATGGCATTGCATATTTTACAGGGAAAGATATCTCAATATTTAAAAGAATCCTTTTTTTTGGAGCTATGATTGGAATTGCGATTGCTATTTTACCAATGGTGATGAAGTTTGCTAAGGTAGAGGAGGCTTCATTAGATGAGTTCAGTAAGTTCTCGGTAAATAAAGCGGCGTCTTTAAGTACGGCTAACTCACAATCTGCTGTTGATATTTCATCTTATCCATTTCCATTAAAGGTTTTTACTTTTTTATACAGACCATTGTTTTTTGACATTAACGGCATTCCTTCTGTTTTGGCCTCATTAGAAAATTTATTCTTATTAATGTTATCATTTAATGTATTTAAAACCCAACCGTTGGCTTCGTTTAGAAAATCTCCTTTTGTAATTCAAGGCATGATTTATTTTTTATTAATCGGGACCTTAGTTTTTTCTCAATCATTAGGAAATGTAGGGATTATGATTCGAATGCGAAATATGTTTTTACCGGGGTTACTGATCTTCATTTTATGGCATTTCTCCTATGTGCAATCTGAAGAAGAACAAGTATAATTTTTTTGTATTTCTTAACAATTTGTTCTATTTTTCATAACATAGCCATCCCTTTTTTTAAATTATTGTAAAGGTTTTTAAAAGGCTAAATTTTCCTCATTATTTGAGGTTATTTTTGCTCAAGTTTTTATTCTCAATTCTATTTTGTTAACAAAATGAATTTTTTTTCAATAGAATATTACTTCAATAAATAGCTTTTAAATAGTCTTTAGTAAATGACAAATAAATTAATCCGAATCACAACTGTCCCACTTTCATTGGATAAATTATTATGTGGTCAATTGAAATTTATGAACTCATTTTATGAAGTTGTTGCAGTGTCATCGGATAAAGAATATTTAGATAAAGTAGGCATTAAAGAAGGGGTAAGAACCTCTCCACTCGAAATGTCCCGAAAAATTACGCCAATACGAGATCTAGTTGCATTTGTTCAATTATTTCTGTTTCTAAGAAAAGAAAAGCCATTAATTGTTCATTCACATACACCCAAAGCAGGAATACTTGCTATGGTGGCCTCAAGATGTGCGGGAGTTCCTATTCGTTTGCATACGGTTGCAGGATTGCCATTAATGGAAGCAAAAGGGATTAGACGTTTGTTTTTAGAAATTATTGAAAAATATACCTATTCATGCGCTACAAAGGTGTATCCCAATTCAATGGGGCTCCATGACTTTATTGCGATGAATAAATTTACTACTCCAAATAAATTGCAAATCATTTGCAATGGTAGCTCAAATGGAATTAATACAAAGCATTTTTTGCCAGAAGCGGTAACACAATTAGAAAAAGATTCCTTGAAATTAAAGTTAGAAATTAAGCCAGAAGATTTTGTTTTTATTTTTGTCGGAAGATTGGTGAAAGATAAAGGAATAAATGAAGTGGTATTGGCGTTTAAAAAATTAGCTACAGAAAATCCGAATGTAAAATTACTTTTGGTGGGGATGAAAGAAGATGATCTTGATCCGCTTCACCTTTCAACTCAAAAAGAAATAGATGATAACAAAAACATTCTTTTTGTTGGTTATAAAGAAGATGTTAGACCTTATTTTGGGATCAGTAATGCATTAGTTTTTCCGAGCTATCGAGAAGGTTTTCCAAATGTTGTCTTAGAGGCAGGGGCTATGGGCTTGCCTTCAATAGTAACCAATATTAATGGTTGCAATGAAATTATAATTGATGGAGAAAACGGAATTATAATTCCTGTTAAAAATAGTGACGCTATCGAAAATGCTTTCTTAAAGATGATTAATGACAAAGATTTTTTTACTCATCTCCAATCAAATGCTAGGATTATGATAACAACCCGATTTGAACAGGAAAAAAAATGGGATGCTATTTTAAATGAATATAAGAAAGTTGAAGAGCAGCAACTAGCCAAAATTAAAATGAAACACGCATACACCTTCGGTTTTAGAGCTTGATTTTTTTTGTATTTTATCAAGTAAATTACTTCTTTCCCAATCTTATAAAAAAATTGGTAATTAATGTTTATTTTAACTGTAAACCAAATAACCAAATTAGTATTTTGAATTTAGAACACCAATGGCGGTTTTAGACTTTTTACTTTACAAATTTCACTCTTTCAATGTAACGACTAAAGGATATTATACCCAAAAACCCTCGCAAGTATAGTCTTTCGAGGGTTTTATTTTTTTACAATTTGCTTTTATACTATTGCATTGGGTTGTTATTTTTTTGCTGTAAAGAAGTCAAGCATCATTACTTTATTCCAAGCAGCTGCGAAATCTTTTACAAATTTTTCTTTGGCATCAGCGCTAGCATATACTTCAGCCAAAGCTCTTAATTCAGAATTTGAACCAAAAATCAAGTCCGCACGCGTGGCAGTATATTTTGTTTTTCCAGTAATTCGGTCTTTACCTTCAAATACCTCTTTGGCATCTGATGTTGCAGTCCAAACCGTACCCATGTCTAAAAGATTAATAAAGAAATCATTGGTCAATTTGTCTTTTTCAGTCGTAAAAATACCGTGTTTTGAACCGTCATAATTAGCATTCAATGCACGTAAGCCACCCACTAGAACAGTCATCTCTGGAGCTGTCAAAGTCAATAATTGTGCTTTATCCACTAATAATGCTTCTGTCGGAACCGTATATTTGGTTTTCAGATAGTTGCGAAATCCATCAGCAGTGGGTTCTAAAACAGCCATACCTTGAATGTCTGTTTGTTCTTGAGTTGCATCCATTCTTCCAGCTTTAAAAGGCACTTGTATAGCGTAACCAGCATTTTTAGCCGCTTGTTCAATTCCATAAGTGCCAGAAAGTACGATAAGATCAGCCATAGATATTTTTCTAGTGCTGCTTTTAGCATTAAAGTTTTGCTGAATGTTTTCAAGAACAGGTAAAACTTTGTATAATTGTTTTGGGTTATTCGCTTCCCAATGTTTTTGAGGTTCTAAACGAATTCGAGCACCATTGGCGCCCCCTCTTCGGTCAGATCCACGATATGTAGAGGCAGAAGCCCAAGCCGTTGATACTAATTCACTGATGGTTAATCCTGATTTAGCAATTTCAGCTTTTAAATTTTTAATATCTTTTTCATTTACCACTTCATGGTTCAGTGCCGGAATTGGGTCTTGCCAAATTAAATCTTCTGTTGGCGCTTCGGGTCCTAAATAAGTAGTTTTAGGTCCCATATCCCGATGGGTTAGTTTAAACCAAGCTTTAGCAAAGGTAACTTCAAACTCTTTCGGATTGTCATAAAAACGTTTTGAAATTTTTGCATATGCGGGATCAAATCTAAATGATAAGTCTGTGGTTAACATGGTTGGTACATGTTTCACGTTTGGATCAAACGCATCAGGAATGATGGCTTTTCCGTTTTTTGCAACCCATTGGTGCGCACCAGCGGGACTTTTCGTGAGTTCCCATTCATTATCATATAAGATTTTAAAGAAACCAAAATTCCATTGTGTAGGTTTTCCAGTCCAAGTAACTTCTAAGCCCGAAGAAATTGCATCGGTGCCTTTACCTGATTTGTAACTGCTTTTCCAACCCAATCCTTGTTCTTCAATTCCTGCGGCTTCAGGGTTTGGGCCAACATGACTCGCAGGGCCTTTACCGTGGGTTTTGCCAAAAGTATGTCCGCCTGCATTCAAAGCGGTGGTCTCTTCATCATTCATACCCATTCTGCCAAAAGTTTCTCTGATGTCTTTGGCAGCTAATAATGGATCTGGATTTCCTGCGGGTCCTTCGGGGTTTACATAAATTAATCCCATTTGAGTTGCTGCTAGTGGATTTTCTAATTTTCCGTCAACACTCCTAGCGTGATCCAACCATTTGTTCTCAGGCCCCCAATATACATTTGTTTCAGGCTCCCATACATCCACTCTTCCTCCAGCAAAACCATAAGTAGGAAATCCCATAGATTCTAAAGCTACATTTCCAGTTAGAATCATTAAATCGGCCCATGAAATTTTATTGCCATACTTTTGTTTGATAGGCCATAACAACCTTCTGGCTTTATCCAGATTAACATTGTCTGGCCAACTATTCAATGGGGCAAAACGTTGTTGTCCTGCACGAGATCCACCACGACCGTCTCCCGATCGATACGTTCCAGCACTATGCCATGCCATTCTAATAAATAAAGGGCCGTAATTTCCGAAATCCGCAGGCCAAAAATCATTAGATTGGGTCATCAATGCCCGAAGATCTTTCTTTAATCCTACATAATCTAAACTTTTAAAGGCTGTAGCATAGTCGAACGAATCACCCATTGGATTTGACAAATTGGAGTTTTGACGCAAAACATCTAAGTTCAATTGATTGGGCCACCACTCTTTATTTTGGTTATTTTGACTACTGCCTTTTTGAGAAGCAGGTCCTGTAGCACTTAGACCATTCTCACTTTTGTTTGCGTGATGTCCAGCTGGATTTGGGCCAACTTGTTCCGCTTCTTTGGTGGTGCTGTATTTCTTCCCTGTTACTGGGCAAGTAGTTGCTTCTTGACCCATACTCATCAGGGTGATAAGAAATCCGGTTAATAAGTATACTCTTTTCATAATGTAAATTATTTAATGATTGCTCTTGTAAATTTCATACTCTTTAGGAACAGTTT
>CALQBR020000045.1 GCA_943328865.2 Sphingobacterium thalpophilum | reverse complement strand
CGATTAGAAGAAGTCATGAAACTAGGGACTGGCGGTGCAGAGATTAAATCGGGCTACGGGCTTTCTGTAGAAGGAGAATTGAAAATGCTACGTGTAATTAAAAAATTAGCCGCCAATTATCCTATTGCCATTAAGGCTACTTTTCTTGGTGCTCACGCTTTTCCTTTGGCATACAAAGACAATCACCAAGGCTATATTGATTTGATTATTCAAGAAATGTTACCTCAAATTGCTGCCGAAAATTTAGCCGAATATATCGATGTGTTTTGTGAAACTGGTTATTTCTCCGTTGAAGAAACCCAACAAATCATGGAAGCTGGTTTGAAATATGGATTAATTCCAAAAATACATGTCAATCAATTCAATGCTATTGGAGGTATTCAGGCAAGTGTGAAAAACAAAGCACTAACAGTAGATCATCTTGAGGTGATGACTAAGGAAGATATTGAAGTATTGAAAAATACCGATACCATGCCTGTGGCTTTGCCTTCTTGTTCCTATTTTTTAAGTATTCCTTACACTCCGGCACGCGAAATGATCGCGGCTGGATTGCCATTGGCTTTAGCTACCGACTTTAATCCTGGTTCTACTCCTTCAGGCAATATGAATTTTGTGGTGGCAACGGCTTGTATTAAAATGAAAATGACACCAGAAGAATCCATCAATGCAGCTACAATTAATGGTGCTTATGCGATGGGTATTTCAGAAACCCATGGAAGTATCACCATAGGTAAAAAAGCAAATTTTATCATTACCAAACCAATCTCTTCTTTATACCAATTGCCGTATGCTTTTGGAAGCAACCTGATTGACCATGTTTATATTGAAGGTAAAGTCATTTAGCTTTTTTAGTCTAAAATAAAAAGGGATTCGTTTAAAGCGAATCCCTTTTTGTTAAATTATGGTAAATAAAATGCTAAATGTCTTTTATTTCAAAGTAAAAGTAGTATTTGAAACCAACTCACTTTTATCAAAAATATTTACAAAGTAAGTTCCTTTTTCAAAATTATCCCCATGTAAATCATGTGCTACTTTAACAGATTTATTTTCATACTTAATATTAGTAACAAAGCTATAAGTCAACAAATTACCTGAAAAAGTTTCTGTTTTTTTATCCCCTATAACATTATTTTTACTATCAATTACCTGAATATAATAGGTTTTATCTCCTGATTTTGCAATAGCATTTTCTGATATCGTAAAGCTTATTTTTAACATATCAGCACGTCGTGCTTTTTCAGTTTCTACTTGCTTTCCTGAACCTTTTACTTTGTATGCAGTTGTTGTTAAATTGGTAACATATAGTTTTGAACCTTTTTCCACCGTTTTGGCTAATTCTTCATTTTGAACTGCCAAAACCTCATTGTTCTTTTTAGTTTCTCCTAAAACAACTACCGTACTATCTCTTTGGGTGGTTAAGGTTACATTTTGTTTTTTTAGCGATTCATTTTCTTGTACTAAGCCTTTCATTTTGGTTTGCAATTCAAAAAATTTATTTTTGAATTTTTTCATAGAAGCAGCATCTCCTTTAGACTGCTCTAAATCAGCCATCAAACTAACCACTTTGTCTCTTTCTGCAATTAACTCTGCTGACATTGAGGTATTTTCTGCAATAGCAGCATCATAAGTTGCTTTGAGTGCTTCTAAATCTTTCATCACAGAAGCTTTCTCTGTTTTAGTATTATCTAATACTTTTTGAGTCAAGTTAGCATCAGTAGTTACTTTATAAATGTAAACTAAACTACCCGATAATAAAACGGCTAATGCAATGATAATTGCTTTTAAATTTGAATTGCTTTTTTGATTTTCCATATTCTTTTTTAAATTTTGGACTAAAATAATAATAATAATTTATAATAATACTAAGTTTACATAAATATATTATTTTTGAATAAACATTTACGTTAATGGAAAAACTAATCCCGTTTACAAGCAATGACCTTGCAAAAGTGACAAATTACAGATATGGAGAAATCAAATTTGGGGAAAAAATGTTTACCATTCCTAAAGACACGGAGGTACTTTCATTTTTAAAAAGTTGTGAGGCTAAATATGTGTTATTTGGAATACCTGAAGATATTGGAGTAAGAGCCAATTCAGGGAGACCTGGAACGGCTTCTGCCTGGGAAAGCGCCATAAAAAGCATTGCTAATATCCAACACAATCGATATTGTAAAGGGAATCAATTATTGGTTTTGGGGCATCTCGATACTTCAGAACAAATGGCTGCCGTTGACAATATGGATTTTAACAATACCACCGACCGAAAAAAATTCGGAGAGTTAGTCGAAACAATTGACCGAGAGGTTTCTCATATAATATTTAACATTGTAAATGCAGGAAAAATACCTATAGTAATTGGAGGCGGACATAATAATTCCTATGGAAATATTAAAGGAACTGCCTTAGCAAAGCGAAAAGCTATTAATGCTATTAATTTTGATGCCCATTCTGATTTCAGAATATTAGAGGGAAGACATAGCGGAAACGGATTTTCTTATGCTCATGAAGAAGGTTTTCTTAAAAAGTATTTCATCTTTGGATTACATGAAAGTTACACCCCTAAAAGTGTATTGGATTCTTTAAAAAAAACAGAGCTTCAGTTACAATTCAATACCTACGAGGAAATTAATATTAGAAAACAAAAGCACTTTGAACAGGAAATGACTCGGGCATTCAAATTTATAAAAGACGAGTATTATGGAATTGAAATAGACCTAGATGCTATTCCAAATGTACCTAGTAGTGCTATGACCATGACTGGGTTTTCTGTAGAAGAATTACGTCAGTTTATTCATTATTTCAGTCAAGATGAGAAAGTAAGTTACCTCCATATTTGTGAAGGTGCTCCTGATTTAAGCGAAGTAAAAAACAACCATTTAATTGGGAAATTAATTGCTTGTTTGGTTACTGATTTTATGAAAGCAAATCAGCAAGATTAAAAAACAACCTATATCCGAATTAAAAAATATCAAATCCACAAATAACCTATATTTGCAAAAATATCTTGTCCATATTACAAGTTACTTAACCCCAAATTTATGTTATTCGAAGATTTATCGCTTTCTAAAAGTATACAAAAAGCCGTTTTTGAAGAAGGTTACCTTTCCGCTACTCCAATACAAGAACAAGCCATTCCTATTGTTTTATCAGGAAGGGATTTAATTGGATGCGCTCAGACTGGAACTGGAAAAACAGGTGCCTTTGCCATTCCAATTATACATCAATTACATCGGATTGTTGGATCTTCTAAAAAAGCTAAGGAAATTCGTGCCTTAGTCATTACCCCAACTCGAGAATTAGCCGTTCAAATTGGACAGAGTTTTGATACTTACGGGAAATACACGAATTTAACACAACTCACTATTTTTGGTGGTGTTTCTCAAGTACCACAAGTAGATACCCTTAGAAAAGGGGTTGATATTTTAGTGGCTACCCCTGGAAGATTATTGGACTTGCACAAACAAGGTTTTATCGATTTAGACCATTTGCATGTGTTGGTTCTTGATGAAGCAGACCAAATGCTTGATATGGGATTTGTAAATGATGTGAAAAAAATTGTGAAGTTGACACCAAAAAACAGACAAACTTTATTCTTTTCTGCCACAATGCCTATCGCTATCCGTGAATTGGCTGAAATGTTTTTAAAAGACCCCGCAAGTGTAACGGTTTCTCCAGTGTCTTCGACTGCTGAGAATGTAGAACAACGCGTTTATTTTGTAGATAAAACAGAGAAACGCAATCTTTTGTATCATTTAATTAAAAATGAAAACCTAACAGATGTTTTGGTGTTTTCCAGAACCAAGCATGGAGCCGACAATGTCGTAAAAGCATTGCGAAAACATGATATTGCCGCTGAAGCGATTCATGGCGATAAATCTCAAAATGCCAGACAACGGGTTTTAGATGCTTTCAAAAAGAAAGAAGTCGGTGTACTTGTTGCTACCGATATTGCTGCTCGTGGAATTGATATTGATCAATTACCATTTGTTATCAATTTTGATTTGCCGAATATTCCTGAAACCTATGTACACCGAATTGGTCGGACAGGCCGAGCAGGAAATGGCGGTATTGCCATTTCTTTTTGCAGTAAAGACGAACACCAATATTGGAAAGACATCCAAAAACTGATTAAAGTAGACGTGAAAATCGTTTCTGACCATCCTTACCCATGGCATTCTGGCGCTCCAGAAACAGCAGCTTCAAGTACTCCAAAAAATTCCAATCGCAGTGCAGGGGCTCATAAATCTAGAAAATCAGCTAATGCAAAGCAAAATAAAAAGCGTTGGTATTAATCAATTAAGCCATTGCTCCCTTTTTTCTGTAAGAAAATAGTTAAAGTCTGTTTTCGGATTTGCAGTTAATCGTTAATACCTTAAAGTTCAACGATTTAGAAACAAATCATTCGTTTACAGCCAGTTAATTGTATTACATTTGATATTATTATTAAAAAACAATTAACAAAAACATTATGGAAACATTAGTTAAAAGAAACGGTTTAACACCGTCAGTGAGTAAATTTGGTTTGTTGCCTTCAGTTAACACTTTTTTAGAGGATTTTTTCTCTAGAGATATTTTTGACTGGACAGATAGAAATTATGCAGCTATCGGCAGTAATTTACCCTCTGTGAATTTAAGAGAAACAGATACCAAATTAGAAATTGAAATGGCTGTTCCTGGAATGAAAAAAGAAGATTTTAAAGTTGAAATTGAAAACAATTTACTTGTGATTTCATCTGAAAGAGAAGAAGAAAAAGAAGAATTAAGCAGAAGAGAAGATTTTGTTAGAAAAGAATTTAACTACCAATCTTTTTACAGATCATTTACATTGCCAGAATATGCAGATGAAAACAAAATCGAAGCAAATTATAAAGAAGGAATTCTTCATGTAACGGTTGGAAAAAAAGAAACTGGTAAGAGAAAAACAACAAAAACTATTGCTATTAAATAAATATTAGCAACAAAAGTTTTAATAAATCGTGAAATCAAATGATTTCAAAACTGGTATCAAATGATTTCACGATTATCTTATTATAAAACAAAGCGTAATGCTACGTGAGATTCTATTTTGTTTTTCTGCTATTTCAAAATAGGATAAAAGAGAGCGGCTGTCTAAATAGACAGCCGCTCTTTATTTAACTTCTAATTAATTTCCTATATTTCAAACGTTTCGGTGTTAAATCTCCACCCAAACGTTTCTTTTTATTCTCCTCATAATCAGAAAAACCACCTTCAAAATAATACACTTCTGAATTCCCTTCAAATGCTAGAATATGGGTACAAATTCTATCTAAGAACCACCTGTCGTGAGAAATCACTACCGCACAACCTGCAAAATTTTCCAAACCTTCTTCCAAGGCACGAAGTGTATTAATATCCAAATCATTCGTTGGCTCATCTAGTAAAAGGACATTCCCTTCTTCTTTCAAAGTCATCGCAAGGTGCAAACGGTTTCTTTCTCCCCCAGAAAGCATTGAGACTTTTTTGTTTTGGTCACTTCCTCCAAAGTTAAAACGACTTAAATAAGCTCTTGAATTAACCTGTCTACCACCCATCATAATGAGTTCCTGACCATCACAAAAGTTCTCCCAAATAGATTTATCAGGATTGATATTCGAATGTGCTTGATCTACATATGCAATTTTAACAGTGTCTCCAATTAAAAATTCTCCTGAATCTGGTTTTTCTTCTCCCATAATCATTTTGAAAATAGTAGATTTACCAGCACCATTAGGTCCGATAATTCCAACAATTCCAGCTTGCGGCAATTGAAAATTCAAATTATCATATAATAATTTCTCGCCAAATGCTTTAGAAACACTCTTGGCTTCAATGACATTAGTTCCTAAACGAGGCCCATTAGGAATGTAGATTTCTAAATTTTCATCCAATTGTTTTTGATCTTCATTCAAAAGCTTGTCATAGTTTTGCAAACGTGCTTTTTGTTTGGTTTGTCTTCCTTTAGCACCTTGACGCACCCAATCCAGCTCTCGCTCTAAGGTTTTTCTTCGTTTTGAAGCTACTTTTTCTTCCTGAGCCATTCTATTGGATTTTTGGTCTAACCAAGAAGAATAATTACCTTTCCAAGGAATACCTTCTCCTCTATCCAACTCTAAAATCCATCCTGCAACATTGTCTAGGAAATAACGATCGTGGGTTACTGCAATAACTGTTCCCGCATATTGTGCTAAATGTTGCTCTAACCATAGAACACTCTCGGCATCCAAGTGATTCGTTGGTTCATCCAAAAGTAAAACATCTGGTTGTTGTAATAATAAACGACACAAAGCCACTCGACGACGCTCTCCACCTGATAAATTCTTAATTGGTGTATCGCCTTCTGGAGTTCTTAAAGCATCCATAGCAATTTCTAATTTGGTATCTATTTCCCAAGCACCAAGTGCATCAATCTTATCTTGTAAATCTGCTTGACGGTCCATTAACTGCTGCATTTTATCGGCATCTTCATACACTTCTGGCAAACCAAACATATTGTTGATTTTGTTGAATTCATCCAAGACAGCCATCGTCTCTGCCACACCTTCTTTCACAATCTCGATAACCGTCTTACTGTCATCCAATTGTGGTTCTTGCTCCAAATAACCTACAGAATAACCTGGTGCAAAAACAATATCGCCTTGATAATTTTTATCCGCACCCGCAATAATTCTTAATAAAGAGGATTTTCCAGATCCATTAAGACCTAAAATACCAATTTTGGCACCATAGAAAAAACTCAAATAGATATTTTTTAATACTTGCTTGTCACTGCTTGAGTATGTTTTACTCAATTTTTGCATTGAAAATATAACCTTCTTATCGTCTGACATATTGTTTATTTAATATTATTAATTATTTGATCTAAATTAGGGTGTAAATATCGGTAAAAAAGTAAAATTATCCATCAAATAAATAATGAGGAATTTAAGGATTGACAAAATCTTTAATTGAAGTCCAACAACTACAAATCAATTAAAAATACTAACCAACATTTCTTTCAATAAATCATGTTGCGAAATCCCATGAGCACCAACGCCTTTACTCTTTACATCAATAATTCTGAGCGAAGCAATAATGGCACTAACTTTTTTCATAGGGTAATTTTTAAGCGCTAAATCGTAGTCTTTCAAGAAAAATGGATTAACACCCAAAACAGTGGCCACATTTTTTGGATTTCTATCTTTCAAGCCATGGTATTTTAACAATTGAATAAAAAAACCGAAAACCAACGTCGTTGTGACTACCATTGGATTGTCTTTTGGGTTATCCGAAAAATATTGCGCAATTTGATAAGCTTTCAATATATTGCGTTCTCCAATGGCTTTTCGCAATTCGAATACATTAAAATCTTTGCTAAAACCTATATTCTCTTCAATGTGATTGGCTGAAATAATGGTCCCTTTTGGTAATATAATTTGTAATTTTTCGAGTTCATTATTAATTTTACTCAAATCAGTTCCCAAAAATTCGACTAACATTGCAGATGCTTTAGGTTCAATAGCGTAATTTCTACCCGACAAAACCCTTTTTATCCAATCACCGACCTGATTTTCATATAGCTTTTTACTCTCGTAAACGACTCCAGACTTGGCTAAATATTTGGTTACTTTTTTGCGCTTATCTAAGGTTTTGTATTTGTAACACATAACCAAAACAGTAGATAGCATTGGATTTTCAGCATAACTTTCAAGCTTATCGATGGTTTTTATTAAATCTTGTGCTTCTTTTACAATCACAACTTGACGATCCGCCATCATCGGATATCTTTTAGAAGTAGAAATAACATCTTCAATAGACACATCTCTTCCATAAAGAACCGTTTGATTGAAGCCCTTCTCTTCGTCTGAAAGGACATTTTTTTCGATATAATACGATAATTTATCAATGTAATATGGCTCCTCACCCATCAAAAAATAAATTGGTTTGATGTTACCACTTTTGATATCGTTTACAATTTTTATTACCTCGTCCACTTATTATTTGTTTAAAATAAAAAGCTTAAAGTTTATAGCTTCCTTGTGAAACTTTAAAACTTAAACTTTAAACTTATTTAATACTTTTGTTAAATGCAAAAACTGAATTTTCCTGCGTACTCCTTTCGATTCAAAAATAGCGAAAATAAAGCAGCTATTTTTG
>CALQBR020000044.1 GCA_943328865.2 Sphingobacterium thalpophilum | reverse complement strand
GTAATAATAGGTCTTGGAAAGGCATCATTCTCTTTTAATCCTTCGGGCATAGTTACTCCACACAAGGTTCTTTTTCCTAAAGCATATTCACGAGCTGCATGTCCTGAAAGATAACCACGAATAACCATTTCTACTTTAAATGGCTCACATAAATGCCCTACAGCCACACTTGGATCTGGCGTTGCAATTAACCAATTAGGCACAATATCCTGGGTCAATTCCATGAACTTAGTCGCAATTTGGTTTAAAATTTGACCTTTATACGGAATCCCTTTTGGCATCACGACGTCAAAAGCTGAAAGGCGATCGGTGGCAATCATAACCAATAAGTCGTCGTTAATATTATAAACTTCTCTTACTTTACCGTGGTATACAGATTTTTGATTCGGGAAATTAAAATTAGTAGTGGTGATGGTATTGTTCATTGTTGTTTTCTTGTTTGTGCAAAAATAGTTGGTTTGAAAGAGATATACAAAATTGTTTCTAATTGAGATTTTTACAAAAAGTAGCCCTTTTTAATCATTCATAGAAATCAAAAACTCCTCATTATTTCTGGTTTTTTTAAATCGGTCATTGATAAAATCCATTGCTTCTACAGGATTCATATCTGAGAGGTATTTTCTCATAATCCACATGCGTTGCAATGTTTTTTCATCTAACAACATATCGTCTCTTCGAGTACTAGAAGACGTTAAATCAATTGCAGGAAAAATACGCTTGTTGGCAATTTTTCGATCCAATTGTAATTCCATATTACCCGTTCCTTTAAACTCCTCAAAAATGACTTCATCCATTTTAGAACCTGTTTCGGTCAATGCCGTAGCAATAATACTCAAGGACCCTCCATTTTCTACGTTACGAGCCGCCCCGAAGAAACGTTTCGGTTTTTGAAGTGCATTGGCATCTACACCACCACTCAATACTTTCCCTGAAGCAGGTTGCACCGTATTGTAAGCTCTCGCTAAACGAGTAATTGAGTCTAGCAAAATCACCACATCATGACCACATTCCACTAAACGTTTGGCTTTTTCAAGAACAATATTTGCAATTTTAACGTGTTCTTGGGGTTCTCTATCAAAAGTAGAAGCGATCACCTCTCCCCTTACACTTCGTTGCATATCGGTTACCTCTTCTGGACGTTCATCTATTAAAAGTACTATAAGGTAAACTTCGGGATGGTTAGCGGCAATGGCATTGGCAATGTCTTTTAATAACATTGTTTTACCTGTTTTTGGCTGCGCGACAATCATACCACGCTGTCCTTTTCCAATCGGAGAAAACAAATCGATGATTCTGGTAGAAATGGTACTCTGTTTTTCAGCCAATTTAAATTTTTCTGATGGAAAAACTGGTGTTAAATGTTCAAATGAAACACGATCACGAACCACTTGTGGGTCATGTCCATTAATTTTTAATACCCTCACTAATGGAAAGAATTTTTCACCTTCTTTTGGAGGACGAACCACTCCTTTTACGGTATCACCCGTTTTTAAACCAAATAATCTAATTTGTGAGGTTGACAAATAAATATCATCTGGTGAAGCCAAATAATTATAATCTGAGGAACGTAGAAAACCATAGCCATCGGGCATCATTTCTAACACTCCTTCACTTTCTATAATTCCATCGAACTCAAAATCAGAATCTCTAAAATTGCTCTTTTTGGCTTTAAAATTTGGATTTTGATTCCCGTTACTATTTTGATTCCCATTACTATTTTGATTCAGGTTGGGCTTTTGATTGGGATTGGCTTTCTGGTTTGGATTAGGAGTTCTTACCACTATCTGTTCTTCAACAGCAGGGATTTCAACCGAAACCACTTCTATTTGTAATGTTTGTTCTTCTGCATTTATTTCAGAAATGGCTTTTTCTTTGGCAATTTTATTATCGTAAACCGATTTTTTGAATTTTATCAGTTTCCTTTCATTTGCTAATGGAACAACGGGAACTTCTGTATTTGGAAAACCCAATGCTGGTTTTGGCGTAATTTCCTCCAGTTGAATTTCTTCTATTTTAATGGCTTCTGAAAACAACTGATTTTGTTGATTTTTCTGAATAACTGGTTTTCTTTGTAATGGTACTCTTACCCTTTTGGTTTTATCTTCCTGTGGAATAATTTCTGCAACTGCATTCGTTTTTTCCTGTGAATTTAACGCTTGAAAATCCAATATCTGGTGGATTAAAGCTTCTTTTTTTACACCATTAAATTTTATGGTTTTAGCGGCTTTAGCTATTTCTTGAAGCTCAGTAAGCTTCATTTCTTTTAATACAGAAATATCAAACATGAATGTTCTTTGAATTTAATTGGAAAATAAAAATATGGGTAGTGTGTTTTTTTTTTACCTTTGAACTGACCGAAGAATGAAGTACTTGCGGATTGGTTATGCAATAATACAAATAAAAAATTGTTATTCAATAGTTTTTCTTAAAAAGAAAATATATTTTTGTAAAAGAAAACATACATAATGATTCAAAGAATACAAACCGTTTATTTATTTCTGGCTTTTGTGGTAATGGGTGTTTTACCTTATATTTTTCCTTTATGGGAAATGAGTAATGGCAAAGAATTTTATTTCATGGCCGATATGGTTTATACTCCAATATTTGGTTTAATAACCACCTTATCCTTACTGAGTATTTTATTTTACAAAAAAAGACAAAATCAATTTGTAATGAACAGATTGAATATGATATTGAATTTAATTTTATTAGGATTATTTGTATATCGTTCACTAAAAGTATCTGGAGAAACTGTTGTGGTTTCTGAGAAAGGTATTGGGATGTTTCTACCTATTGTTGCTATCGTTTTGTTGGTTTTGGCCAATAAGGCCATCAAGAAGGATGAAGATCTCGTAAAATCTGTGGATCGTTTGAGATAAACCTATAAACTTAGTTTATTTAGTGCGAAAAAAACCTGAACCGAAACGTTCAGGTTTTTTATTTTTAGGTATAAAAAGATACTAATATTCCAGATATATTGACTAAAAAAAATCATATACTCGTTAATCGTGGTTTTCTATCTGCTTATAAGCATCAATCACTTTTTTAACTAATCGGTGGCGAACAATATCTTTATCATCAAGATAAATAATTCCAATTCCTTCAACATCTTTCAACACCAAAATGGCTTCTTTCAAACCAGAAATGGTTCTACGTGGCAAATCAACTTGTCCTGGGTCACCTGTAATCATAAACTTTGCGTTTTTACCCATACGGGTCAGAAACATTTTCATTTGAGAATGCGTAGTGTTTTGGGCTTCATCTAAAATAACAAAGGCATTATCCAAGGTTCTTCCACGCATAAATGCTAATGGGGCAATTTGGATTACTCCTTTTAATATATAATCTTCTAATTTTTCATTGGGCAACATATCCCTTAACGCATCATATAAAGGCTGCATATAAGGATCTAATTTCTCTTTCATATCTCCGGGCAAAAAGCCTAGATTCTCGCCTGCTTCGACAGCTGGACGGGTTAAGACGATTCGTTTTACCTGTTTTTCTTTCAATGCCTTGATTGCCATAGCAACGCCAGTGTAAGTCTTTCCTGTTCCTGCTGGTCCGACAGCAAACACCATATCATTTTTATTAATAGTATCTACCAGTAATTGTTGGTTAACCGTCATGGCTTTGATGATCTTTCCGCCAACCCCGTGAACTAAAATTTTATCATGGGCATCTGCTCTTCTTTCCTCTTGCAAATCGCTTTGAATGACTCTTTCAATAACATTGTTGTCAATATTATTATATCTTGTAAAATGAAGCATCAGCCGTTGAAATCTTTTTTCGAATTCATCTAAGACTTCTTTTTCTCCAAAAGCTTTTAAAGTCGTACCCCTAGCGACAATTTTCAATTTGGGATAATATTTTTTAATCGTTTCAAGATGAGTGTCTTGAGCGCCCCAAAAATCTTTAGGAGCGATGTCTATGAGCTCGATGGTTCTTTCGTTCAATGGGAGTAGTATTTAATTAAAAAATTATCGCTGATAATTATTAGCTTTGCATATCTCAAATTTAAGAAAATTTAGAATAAATTACTTAAAATAGCTATAAAATAATTTATGTCAATAATTACCCTTACTACCGATTACGGACTAAAAGACCACTTTGTGGGTGCTTTGAAAGGGAAAATTTTATCTGATTTTTCAGAAGCAAAAATTATAGACATTTCACATCATATCGATCCATTTAACACTGTTGAAGCGAGTTATATTATTGGAGTAGCGTATTCAAGTTTCCCAAAAGGAACCGTCCATATTATTGGGGTTGATGCCGAGTTGAACAAAGAAAACAGACATATAGCCCTACAATGGAATGATCATTTTTTTATTTGTGCCGATAACGGAATTCTTAGCATGCTTACCCAAAAGATTGTCCCTCAAAAAATTGTTGCTATTAACATTCATGATCGGTTACCTGTTGAAGCAACTGATTTGGATGTATTTGTAACAGTTGCCTGTCACCTTGCCAAAGGGGGATTACTCAATGTCATTGGTAAAGAAATTAACACCATCAAACAAGTAACTGAATTACAACCTAGTATTGCAGTTGACAAAAGTTCTATCAAAGGACATGTGATTTATATTGACCATTTTGGCAATGTAGTTACTAATATTACCAAAAAACTTTTTTTAGAAATTGCGAAGGGAAGACCTTACGAAATCATTTTAAAAGAAAGAGTGAATCATAATAAAAATATAAATATAAAAAACATTTGGCCTAAATACTCTGATATTGCCATTACCGATAATTACCCAGTAAAAAATTATGAAGGAGACAAATTAGCTATTTTTAATGAAGCTGGTTTCCTCGAAATTGCTATTTTTAGAAGCAATCCTAATACTGTTGGTTCGGCAAATAGCTTGTTAGGATTGAATTATTGGGATCTTATTTCGATAAAATTCAATTAAGTCTTTTCAAAGTCACGTGATTTAAACATAATAAAATTTAAAGATGTTTGTACGAATAGTTAAATTGAGTTTTCATCAGGAAAATATCCCTACTTTTTTAGAAAACTTTGAATTAATGAAAGAGAAAATTCGAAATGCACCTGGAAATCGTTTCTTGGAATTGTATCAAGATAAAAGCAACAAAGGTATTTTCTTTACTTATAGTTATTGGGAAACTGAGGATGATTTAGAAAATTACAGAAACTCTGAACTCTTTTATGATGTATGGACTTTTACCAAGAAGCTATTCAACGACAAACCTGAAGCGTGGAGCGTTGACAAATTAGCTTCTTTAACTTAACATTACCGGAATTTAACCTTAAAATCTTAACTTTTTAATAAATAAATAAATGAAAGCCATCTTATTTAGAGAAATAAAATCCTTTTTTGGATCTCCCATAGGCTATTTGGTCATCGCGATTTTTCTTTTACTTAACGGATTGTTCCTTTGGGTTTTTGAAGGTGATTACAATATTTTAAAATCTGGATTTGCTGACCTAAGTCCTTTCTTTACTTTAGCCCCTTGGATTCTTATCTTCTTAATTCCTGCTGTTACAATGCGAAGTTTTTCGGATGAAATGAAACAGGGAACGTTAGAATTACTTTTTACAAAACCTTTGAGTATTTGGCAAATCGTAAACGGAAAGTTCTTCGGATCCATGGTGCTGATTGTCATTGCTATTATTCCAACCTTCATTTATGTAAAAGTAATTTCTAGTTTGGGCATGCCTGAAGGTAATATTGATATGGGCAGCACAATGGGTTCCTATTTTGGATTGTTGTTCCTTATTGCCTCCTATTGTGCCATCGGAATATTTACCTCTACTCTTTCCAATAATCAAATCGTAGGTTTTATCCTTTCTGTTTTTTTGTGTTTTCTTTTCTATTTTGGATTCGAAGGATTAGCCACTACTATTCCAAGTTTAGAAAACTTCATTTCAAAATTAGGAATGGATAACCATTTCAAAAGTATGAGTCGTGGTGTTTTGGATACTCGAGACATTTTATACTTTGTTAGCCTCACTATTTTATTCCTTTCACTTACTGTTTTTAAATTAAAATCATTAAAATCGTAATGGCACCTATCAAAAAAAGCAACTTGAAAAATTTATTGTTCACTATCGCTATTTTAGTGATTGCAAACAGCATTGGAAGTCAATTTTTTCATCGTTTTGATTTAACCAAAGACCAAAGATACACGCTATCCCCTACTTCTTTACACATTCTGAAAGAAGTAAAAGATCCTTTGATAATAGATGTTTTTCTAAAAGGGCAATTCCCTGGTGAATTCAAAAAATTGCAAACCGAAACCCAGCAATTACTTGAGGAATTCAAAGCCTATAATCCAAATGTTGTATTTCAGTTCATCAATCCATTGGAAAACGAACAAGAACAAGATACCATTATGAAAACTTTTATGGAGAGAGGTTTAACACCTATTAACATAACGCTAGATGACAAAGGAAAACAAACCCAAGAAGTCGTATTTCCATGGGCTATTGCCACCTATAATAACCGAAGTGTAAAAGTCCCTTTGCTCAAAAATATGATGGGGGCTTCGACAGCAGAGAAAGTAGTGAGCTCGGTGCAACATTTAGAGTATGCTTTTGCCAATGCCTTCAATACCATCACAAAAGTAAAGGAAAAGAAAGTCGCTATCATCAAAGGAAACGGTGAGTTACATGATTTGCTGATGGCTGATTTCATCAAACAAGTTCGGGACAATTATTATATCGGAACTTTCACCTTGGATTCAGTTGCTAAAAGCCCAAATGAGAGTTTGGCTTATCTTAAGAAATACGATTTGGCAATTATTGCTAAACCAACGGAGAAATTCTCAGACGAAGAGAAGCTTGTGCTAGACCAGTTTGTAATCAATGGTGGAAAAACATTATGGCTTGTCGATCAGGTCAATATGGAAATGGATAGTTTATACAATGAATTTGGTGCTACAATAGCTTTTCCAAATGACTTGAATCTTGACGACCAATTTTTTAAATACGGTATTCGAATCAACCCGAATTTAGTTAAAGATATCATGGCTACTCCTATCGCTTTGGCTACTGGAGACAAAGGAAGTGCCACCCAATATACCCAATACCCTTGGTTTTACTCCCCTATGATTTATCCTTTATCAAAACATCCTATTGTAAGTAATATGGATGGGTTGAAGTTCGAATTTGTTAGTGGAATCGACACTTTAAAAAATGGAATTAAGAAAACTGTTTTATTACAATCCTCCCCTTATTCCAAATTAATTGGAGCTCCTGTAGAAGTCAAATTGGATATGGTTCAAGAAAGACCCAATCAAAATGAGTTCAAGAATAAAGGAAATATTCCCGTAGCGGTTTTATTGGAAGGATCATTTCATTCCATGTACGAAAATCGAGTACTTCCATTTCAAGAAAAAACTTTTAGAGATAAAGGAATTAACAGCAAAATGATTGTGATTTCTGATGGGGATTTGATTAAAAATCAGTTGGATAAAAACTACCAACCACTAGAATTGGGGTATGATAAATGGACTCATAATCTTTATGGGAACAAAGAATTTCTGATGAATTGTGTCAATTATCTGCTGGATGACACTGGACTTATTAACATTAGAAGTAAAGTCGTTGATTTACCCATTTTAGATAGTGAAAAAGTATATGCCAATTATACTAAAATGCAAGTAATAACTGTCGGATTACCAATTGTTGTCCTGATCCTATTTGGCATTCTATTTACATTCCTTCGCAGAAGAAAATATAGCAAGTAATGTTAATAAAATCATTTTTTATATTTACTTAATTAGGATACATTTGTAGGATGTAAAATTGTTATGACTTCTAATAAAAGTTAGCATCATAAATGATTAAAAAAAAACAAAGATGAAGTTTATCGTATCGAGTTCGTACTTATTAAAACAATTACAAGTATTAGGAAGTGTTATTAACAGTAACAATACTTTGCCTATTTTAGATAATTTTCTTTTTGAATTAGACAGCAATACCCTAAGTGTATCTGCCTCTGATTTAGAGACTACCATGTCGGCAACTTTAGAAATAGACTCTACCAGTCAAGGAAGTGTTGCTGTTCCTGCAAAATTACTTCTAGAAATTCTAAAAACTTTTCCTGAACAACCTTTAACATTCACTGTTGAAGAAAACAGTACTATTGAAATCAGTTCTAATTCAGGAAAATACGCCTTGGCCTATGCACCTGG
>CALQBR020000043.1 GCA_943328865.2 Sphingobacterium thalpophilum | reverse complement strand
TGTGATGGTTACTGATCGCGGAACCATGTTTGGCTATCAGGATATGATTGTAGATTTCAGAGGTATTCCTACAATGCAACAATATGCCTCCACTGTTTTGGATATAACCCATTCCCTGCAACAACCCAACCAAACCGCAGGAGTCACAGGGGGAAGACCCGATATGATTGAAACTATTGCAAAAGCTGGAATTGCAGTTGGTGTTGATGGGATTTTTATCGAAACTCATTTTGACCCTGCCAATGCCAAAAGTGACGGAGCTAATATGCTGCATCTTGATTATTTTGAAACCCTAATGACCAAATTAGTTGCCATAAGAAAAACGATTAACACTTTTTAAAAACAACTATCAATGCGCTCCCATTTTCTACTAATACTCTTAACTCTTTTTTTATTTTTTAATCCTAGTTTTAGCCAAATAAAATCTATTGAAAAAGAAAAATTTACTGCCCATAATAAAGGAAAATTCTTTTTTTATTGGGGTGGTAATCGTGGTTATTTTACTGAATCTGATATTACTTTCAAGGGGGATAACTATAACTTTACCCTTAATGATGTTAAAGCCCATGACAGACCAAAAGGTTGGCATATTGATTATTTGAATCCAACAAAAATGACCATCCCTCAAACTAACTTTAGAATGGGGTACTATATTAGTGACAAATACAATATTTCATTAGGCGTTGATCATATGAAATATGTAATGACACAATTTCAAACTGTTACTATGAACGGGGAAATAAATTTACCTATTAGCGATATAGGGTCAACATTCAATGGTGATTATTCCAATTCTCCTATGGAAATGACTGAAGCATTTCTAAAATTTGAACACACTGACGGTTTAAATTATGTTAATTCTGAGGTTTCAAGAGTTGATGATCTTTTTAAACTATTTCACTGGAATACCGATAAAATTCAATTAAACTCGCTTGTTGGAGCTGGATTTGGTTTGTTATATCCTAGAACAAATACCACCTT
Source organism: Sphingobacterium thalpophilum (assembly GCA_943328865.2). Taxonomy (GTDB): domain Bacteria; phylum Bacteroidota; class Bacteroidia; order Flavobacteriales; family Flavobacteriaceae; genus Flavobacterium. The sequence continues at coordinate 7,241 of CALQBR020000043.1, read as the reverse complement.
ACTTCTGAAAGAAAGACGCGATGAATTTCATATTTCTGGTTACGGTATAGGAGTCAAAACAGGTTTGAACTTAACTCTTTTTAAATATTTCTTTATTCAGTCTGAACTTAAAGGTGGGTATATCAATATGCCCGACATCAAAACTACAAAAAGCAGTACAGATAGTGCTTCTCAAAATTTTATGTTTTTACAAACTAATATTGTTTTTGGAGGAATTTTTAAGCTATAGAATTACAATATTTAGGAGGGGTTTTATAAAATAAAATTTATTCCTTAACAATAATAATAGTTGCCTTAAAACCAGTCGCTAAATTCCATCGATTAGCCGAAATAAGCACTTCTTTTTCATCATATACTAGAAATTCAGCCGTATTTGGCCCAGAAGTACCCTGATTAATAGCTTCGAAATCAATTTTGTTGAAACCGCTTTTTAAAGTCACTTTTAAGTTCTGAAAATACTCATCTAATACAATATCTGACTGAACCAATACATCATTAATATAAATCCGAATTCTATCGCCATCAACATATTCGTGATCGCGATAAATGATATGAGCTGAGGTCGACTTAGTTCTAAAATCACCTAAATATTGATTTTTTCTGAAAACTTGTCCTACTTCTCTTTCTTCTTTTTTATTAAGTTTCTCTAAATAAATTTCCCCTGGATTTTGAAAATCTTCTTTTTTCATAAAATCAACATTGTTAGTTTGACCTATTTGATACTTAGAACTACCATTCGAATAAAAATGACTTGAAGGAGGCGTTATAGAAGGAAAATTCATTATTGGAAATCGATTTTCAGGAAGATGTTTTTTAATGGGCTTTACCACTGAATTGATAGGAGAAATTGATAGCGATTGATTCCCCAAATCCCTTTGACTGTATGCGTAAGGTATTATTCCAATTACAATAAACAATAGTAGGGTAAATTTCATAATCTGTTGCATTGCACTAAAGTTACAATTTCTGATAAAAATAGATAAAATGAAGACTTGCTAATTATAAATTAACTTAAAATTTAACTAATTCTTTAACTTCAAGTCCTTACTATTTTAAATGATTCGTAGCCTTCAATTCTAAAATAAAAAATGTCCCAAAAAAAGGGACATTCTAATTTGATTAGGAATAGGCTTATCTCAAACCTGCCAAACTTTGCTCAATCGTTGCAATTTTTGACAAAGCATCGGCTTCTTTTTGTTTTTCGTTGTTTAATACTTTCTCGGGAGCGCCACCAACGAATTTCTCGTTAGACAATTTGGCTTGTACTGACTTTAAAAATCCTTGGGTATATGATAATTCTTCGGATAATTTGGCGATTTCTTCCTCAATATTGATCGAACCAGTAATTGGAATAAAATATTCATTAGATTTCACTCGGAAAGACAAAGCACCCTCTACTTTATCAGAAACATACTCCAATGTGGTGATATTTCCTAATTTGGCAACAACCGTATCAAAATACACCGAAAGATGATCATTGTTTACCACTTTTAAATCAATGGCCTCTTTAAATGGAATGTTCTTGTCTTTTCTGATGGTTCTAATTCCTGAAATCACTTCGGTGGCACTTTCGAAATCGGCAATTAAACTTTTATTAAATGGTTTCAAAGCAGGCCATTGTGAAATAATCAAAGCCTGCTCTGCGGTTCTTTCTGTAATAAGATGCCAGATTTCTTCTGTTAAAAATGGCATGAAAGGATGTAGTAATTTCAAGTTATTCTCAAGCATTTCGATCGCCTTGTCAAACGTAACTTTATCGATTGGTTGTTGGTATGCTGGTTTGATCATTTCCAAAAACCAAGAACAAAAGTCATCCCAAACGAGTTTGTAAATACCCATCAAAGCATCAGAAATTCTGTACTTTTCAAAGTTATCATCTATTTCCAATAATGTTTGTTGCAACTTTGCTTCATACCACTCGATGGCTACTTTTGAAGATTCTGGTTGCGGAATCGTTTCGCTTACCTCCCACCCTTTTATCAATCGAAAGGCGTTCCAAATTTTATTGGTAAAGGCTTTACCTTGGTTGCATAAATCCTCGTCAAACATGATGTCATTTCCTGCCGAAGCACTCAACAACAATCCGACACGAACCCCATCAGCACCAAATTTATCAATCAAATCCAATGGATCTGGAGAATTCCCAAGTGATTTTGACATTTTACGTCTTTGCTTGTCACGAACCAAACCTGTAAGATAAACATTGGTAAATGGTTTTTTACCCGTGTATTCATAACCTGCAATAATCATTCTTGCTACCCAGAAAAACAAAATATCTGGACCTGTCACTAAGTCATTGGTTGGATAATAATATTTAAAATCTTCGTTCTCAGGATTCATAATTCCGCCGAAAACTGCCATAGGCCATAACCAAGACGAAAACCAAGTATCCAAGGCATCTTTGTCTTGTGTCAGGTCTTCAATAGTCAATTGCAAGTTGTTGGATTTGGTTTTAGCCAATGCTAAAGCTTCTTCTTTGGATTCAGCTACTACATAATCTTCTTTTCCTGCTCCAAAATAATAAGCCGGAATCTGTTGTCCCCACCACAATTGACGGGAGATATTCCAATCGCGAATATTTTCTAACCAATGGCGGTAGGTATTCTCGAATTTTTTTGGATATAATTTAATTTCATCGTCTTCCAAAACGGCTTTGATGGCTGGTTTTACCAAATCTTCCATTTTCAAGAACCATTGGTCTGACAAACGAGGCTCGATGACCGCTTTGGTTCTTTCAGAAGTGCCTACCTTATTTAAATGGATTTCTGTTTTTGCTAAAGCACCCGTTTTTTCTAATTCCAAAGCAATTTCTTCACGAACTACAAAACGATCTTTACCCTGATAATGCAATCCGAAAGCATTTAAGGAGGCATCTTCATTAAAAATATCAATCACTTCTAAATGGTGTTTCTCTCCTAAGGTCTTATCATTCATATCGTGTGCAGGAGTCACTTTAAGACATCCAGTACCGAACTCGATATCTACATACTCATCTTCTATTATTGGAATTACCCTTCCGCAAATCGGGACAATGGCTTTTTTACCTTTTAAATGTTTAAAACGCTCATCATTTGGGTTGATACAAATAGCAGAATCACCAAAAATAGTTTCAGGACGGGTCGTAGCAACGGTTAAAAAGTCTTCAGTGCCTTCTATTTTATATTTTAGGAAATATAATTTTCCTTGTTGTTCTTCATAAATAACTTCCTCGTCCGACAAGGTTGTTTTAGCTTCAGGATCCCAATTTACCATTCTAAACCCGCGATAAATCATTCCTTTTTTATGCAAATCGACAAAAGAACGGATTACAGAGGCAGACATATCAGGATCCATTGTAAACTTAGTTCTATCCCAATCGCAGGATGCTCCTAACTTTTTTAACTGATCTAAAATAACACCACCATATTTGTCAGTCCATTCCCAAGCATGAGCTAAAAATTCTTCGCGGGTCAGGTCATTTTTGTGAATACCTTCCGCTTTTAACTTAGCGACTACTTTGGCTTCTGTGGCAATTGATGCGTGATCCGTGCCAGGAACCCAACAAGCGTTAAACCCTTTTAATCGCGCACGACGTATCAAAACATCTTGAATGGTATTATTCAACATATGCCCCATGTGCAATACTCCAGTCACGTTAGGTGGTGGAATTACAATGGTATAGGGCGTTCTATGGTCAGGTGTAGAATGAAAGTAATTGTTCTTCATCCAGTATTCATACCATTTATCTTCTATGGTTTTGGCGTCGAATTGTGATGGAATTGTCATTTTCGGATGGATTTGTTAATCTATTATTTTAATAATCGGGTTGAATTCTCTTTTTTACTTATACTGCTGACAGTAAGCATCAGCAGAAAAATGAATTACAAAAAGTCCCAAACTGATTGCTCGTAAAGTCAAATCGGATTGTGGTACACTTTTTGAAAGTGGTACAAAAGTAAATAATTATGAACAGTATAAAAAGCGAATTAAATATTTGTAAATTAATTAAAAGAACTAATTTTACATTAATAAATAAAACAAGGAATTGTAATGAAAAAGATATTGTTTTTACTAGTCATCGTGGGATTTAATTGGTTTGGATTTGCTCAATCGGGTCCAAAAATTGAATTTATGGCTCAGGACAATACAATTGATTATGGTAGCGTATCAAAAGATTCTGATAATGGTATTCGTACATTTGAATTTAAAAATACGGGAGATGCGCCTTTAATCATTACAAATGTTCAGTCAACTTGTGGCTGTACCGTCCCTACAAAACCCACAGAACAAATAATGCCTGGTAAGACTGGTAAAATTGACGTCAAATATAATATGAACCCAGGTCCAATTAGAAAAACTATTACCGTTGAATCTAATGCGGTGAATCATGAAGCAGGGAGAATTACACTAAAAATAAAAGGTGAGGTGATCACCAAATAGAAAAATCATCTATTTAAAATAATAAATCTATCCCACAAATTAGTCAATAAAATTAAAGTACTTCAATCGAAGTGCTTTTTTTTTATAATATTAGGATTCAAATGGATGTTCTTTAAAAAAAATTCGCAAATTTGTACTTCAAAACATCAAATCATGCCAAAAGTATCAAACAAAGGAAACCAGATGCCCGAATCACCAATCAGAAAATTGGTGCCTTATGCAGATATTGCTAAAAAGAAAGGGAATAAAGTCTATCATCTAAACATTGGTCAACCCGATATTAAAACCCCGGAAGTAGCCATGAATTCTATCAAAAATCTTGACATCAAGGTTTTAGAATACAGTCATTCTGCTGGTTTTGAAAGCTACAGAAATAAATTATCCCAATATTATAAAAATCATGGTCTGCCGATTGAAGTTGCCGATATCATCATTACCACTGGTGGATCAGAAGCTTTGCTTTTTGCTATGGGAAGCACAATGGATCATGGAGATGAGATTATCATTCCAGAACCATTTTACGCCAACTACAATGGTTTTTCAACGGCCTCTGGCGTGAAAGTAGTTCCTGTTATTTCTACGATTGAAACAGGGTTTGCTTTGCCTCCAATTGCTGATTTTGAAAAATTAATCACTCCAAAAACCAAAGCCATTTTGATTTGTAATCCAGGAAACCCAACAGGTTACTTGTATTCTAAAGAAGAAATGTTACAATTGGCGGAATTGGTAAAAAAACACGATTTATTCTTAATTGCTGATGAAGTATATCGTGAATTTACTTATGATGGTGATGTTCATTATTCAGTGATGAATATTCCTGGATTAGAAGAACATGCGATTATGATTGATTCTGTTTCAAAGCGTTACAGTATGTGTGGTGCAAGAATTGGTTGTATTGTTTCAAAAAACAAAGACCTTATGGCTACTGCAATGAAATTTGCTCAAGCGCGATTAAGTCCACCTACTTTTGCTCAAATTGCTAGCGAAGCGGCTTTAGAAACCCCTCAAAGCTATTTTGACGAGGTGATCACAGAATACAAAGATCGTAGAGATACCTTAATCACTGAATTGAATAAAATTGAAGGTGTAAAAGTAGCCAATCCAAAAGGTGCTTTTTATTGTATCGCCCAGTTACCGATTGATAATGCCGATAAATTTGCACAATGGTTGTTAGAAACATACGATTTAAATGGCGAAACAGTAATGGTAGCGCCTGCAGCTGGTTTTTACTCTACTCCTGGAGTTGGATTAAATGAAGTTAGAATTGCTTATGTTCTTAAAAAAGAAGATTTAATTCGTTCTGTTGAAATCCTAAAAGCGGCGATAATCGCATACAATTCTAAGTAATTTCTCAAAAAAATGATACTAAAACCTGTAAGATTCTTACAGGTTTTTTTATTTGTGGTGGGGCAAGCGATAAAATGAGGAGGTAAAATCGGTTTTAGGGCAAGCATTACCATTGCAGCAGCAACAAGTACATTTTTATTTAATTTTTAAATACATATAATCGGATTGGGTATTATTAATTATCTTTGCCCATCGAAATTAAAACCTACTTATAATATCCTGATTGATGATAAACAACAACGATTTTCAAGATGAAATTGGAGACAACCATATTGCTACAAATGCACAAAACCCAGTAAGAAAAGATGCTTTTGCGCTTTCTGACGACCAGAAAATTGAGCGAATTAAGAAAGATGTGGAAAACATCCTTTTGACCCTTGGAATGGATTTGACAGATGACAGTATGAAAGGAACTCCAAATCGTGTTGCTAAAATGTTTGTAAAAGAAATTTTTGGTGGTTTAGATCCTGATAAAAAACCAGGTTCCTCTACTTTTGACAATAATTACAAATATGGTGAAATGTTGGTAGAAAAAAACATTACGGTTTATTCTACTTGTGAGCATCATTTATTGCCTATCATAGGAAGAGCCCATGTTGCTTATATCTCAAGTGGTCGGGTGATTGGTCTTTCCAAAATGAATCGCATTGTGAATTATTATGCCAAAAGACCCCAAGTACAGGAAAGACTAACTATGCAAATTGTTCAGGAATTGCAAAAAGCACTAAACACAGAAGATGTGGCTTGTGTGATTGATGCCAAGCATTTATGTGTTAATTCAAGAGGAATTGGCGATATTGAAAGCAGCACTGTAACTTCTGAATTTGGAGGTAAATTTAAAGAAGAACAAACCAGAAGAGAATTTTTAGATTACATCAAATTAGAGACTAAGTTCTAAAGTCATTCAACGGTAATAGCCACTATTATGACTTAGCCCTGATAGCAGCGGCATCCTTTTGCTGCTTTCTTTAGCAGCAAAAGATAAAGCGAATAGCAGGAATAGCTTCAAAAAAAACAATACAAATGCCATTATACAAAACACAAACCCTAAAAATATACAATTCTCTTTCGGGAGAGAAAGAAGTTTTTACGCCAATTAACGACGGAAATGTGGGAATGTATGTATGTGGTCCAACAGTGTATAGCAATGTGCATCTTGGTAATGTGCGGACTTTTATGTCGTTTGACGTTATTTTTAGATACCTAAAACACTTGGGTTACAAAGTCCGTTACGTTAGAAATATTACTGATGTCGGACATATCGTAGATGATGTAGACGAGGGAGAAGACAAAATAGCAAAAAAGGCCCGTTTGGAGCAATTGGAACCGATGGAAGTAGTTCAGCGCTACACGGTAGATTTTCACGATATTTTGAATGAATTCAACTTTTTACCGCCCAGTATCGAACCTACTGCAACAGGTCATATTATTGAACAAATAGAAATCATAAAAACCATTATTGCCAACGAAATTGG
>CALQBR020000042.1 GCA_943328865.2 Sphingobacterium thalpophilum | reverse complement strand
GTATCTAAAAACGGCATCTGTTTGCAAAGCCGAAAAATCTGAGGTAATTAATAATGCGGCCATCAGATTATTTCCCAAATGGAATCCTAAGGCTAGTTCCAGACTTTCGTCCATTAAGGTCATAATTCCCAATAGAAGTCCTGTTCCAATATAAAACGCCATCACTCCAAAACCCATTTTAGCAACTTCTGGATTGGCACTATGGAATAATCCAAATATAACCGATGTGAAAAGCAACGGAAACCATCTATTTTTAGCAATAATACCAATTTGCTGCATCAAATAGCCTCTAAATAAGTATTCCTCAAAACCAATTTGAAAAGGAAAAAGTAGGATACTAATGAAAAACAACAGCGTAAATTTTAACGGATTAAAATTCCACACAATCGCCGAATGATCCATTGAATAGGATACGGCAAAACCTATGACTGTCAACAAAACAATTAAACCAAAGGAGAAGAAAACCCTTTTGAAATCTACTTTTATTTTAGAAGTAGTTAAGGTTAAAACATTTCTTTCATGTAAAAACCGAACCAATAAAAACAACATCCCTAACAAAAAAAAGAATGGCAATAAATTTATTACAAGAGAAAGGTTTTTAGGAATGTCTTTCATCATTTCATAAGCCTCCTTCATTTGAGCTTCGGACATCATAAAAAACATGATGAAGTTCATAATAAAAATTCCAGTTGTAAGTAAGGTTGTAATTAATACGCGCCACCAAATATTATTCCCTTTATAGGCTTGTGCTATGAACATTTTATGTGTTTTAAATTCATTGTATTATAAGTATATGTAATCTTACATTTGTTACATCTAATTTAACTTAATTTTTAAGTTATAATCTATTACTTTGTGAAAAAAGAATTCATCTCAAAATGATACAAATTTACCATAATTCTCGTTGTTCAAAATCAAGAGCCTGTTTGGCTTTTATAGAAAAAACCGTTCCCGATTTTGAAATTATAAATTACCTGCAAACTCCTCCTACTTTCGAAGAGTTAAAGTTAATCATCGAAAAATTAGCCATAAAGCCATTTGCATTGGTTCGTCAAAAGGAAAAAATTTGGATTGAAAACTTCAAGAATCAGGATTTATCAGATGACGAAATTATTCAAATAATGGTTTTAAATCCGATTTTAATCGAAAGACCTATTGTGATTAATAATACAAAAGCTATTATTGGCAGACCCCTCGAAAAAGTGCAAGACCTAATTTAGAATTAGTATGTAGATGTTTTAACAAACCTTTGTGAATAGGAACTTTACCCAAATCCTACTTTTGCATTTTTAATCCTATTTAATGACCATTAAATACAAATAGGCATAAGTTACATACGATTTCCCGATTGACTAAAATATAAGTCGACCTTAGTTTTAGTTCTGATTGAGCATACCCTATTCCTATTAACAAATGATCTAATTATGAAGAAAATTAAATTGGCAATCACATTAGTATTTTTGTGTACCTTATTTTCAAGTTTTTCTCAAACGACGCCTTCCGCTAAAAAAATAAAAATAACGGGGAAAGTAGTTGACAAAATGAGCAAACAACCTCTTGGATATGCTACCATCTCTTTTCAAAATGCGAATGAATCTAAAGTAATTGCTGGTGGTATTTCAAACGAAAAAGGAGATTTTGAGATTGATATTAATGCCGGTGTTTATGATATAAAAATTGAATTTATTTCTTTTAAATCAACAGAAATAAAATCGAAAAAACTTATTGAAAACACCAATTTAGGTCAAATCATTTTAAATGAAGATGCGGCTCAATTGAATGAAGTTGTTATTCGAAATGAAAAAACTACCATTGAGATAAAATTGGATAAAAAAGTATACAATGTAGGAACTGATTTAATGGTAAAAGGTGGAACGGTGAGTGATATTTTAGATAACATTCCATCCGTTTCAATAGATGTAGAAGGAAATGTAAGTTTGCGTGGTAACGAAAATGTAAAAGTACTGATTGACGGAAAACCTTCTAATGCTATCAATATTTCGGATGCTTTGCGATTAATTCCTGCCGATGCCATTGATAAAGTAGAAGTTATCACTAACCCATCAGCAAGGTATGATGCCGAAGGTGGCGGCGGAATATTAAACATTGTTTTAAAAAAAGGAAAAAACAAAGGAGTTAACGGCTCATTGCTTGCCACAACAGGTGATCCTGTCAATCATGGTTTGAATGCCACTTTGAATTTTAAAACAACTCATTTTAATCTTTTTACCACGCAAGGTTACAGTTATAAAAACAATCCAGGAAATGCCTATGTAGCCACGACTACTTTTAATAATGATTATTCGGTAAACAATTATTTGATTGAAAATAGAAATTCCGATAAATTAAGCAAAGGCTATAATGGAAATATTGGAGCAGAATGGTTTTTGACTAAATCATTGACTTGGACAAACATTGTAAACTACAGAAAAAACAATGGAAATAATCAAGAAAATGTATTTGATGATTATTTTGACGACAAACATATTTATTTGTCCTCTACTAAGCGTATAAATAATGAGGATGTTAAGAGTGAAAATATTGAATACACTAGTAATTTTACTAAAACATTTGAAAAACCAGGACACAAAATTACTTTTGATGGTAATTTTTCATCAAATAAAGATTTTAACAATGCTCTTATTTTGGAAACTTCAAACTTAGCTTCCTCTATACCAACCACCGATCTGACTAAAAACAACCAAACCCAAGACAGAAGCTTGATACAAACGGATTATGTTTTGCCTTTAGGAAAAAACAGTCAATTTGAAGCCGGATACAGGGGTAATTTCTTAAATCTCACCACCGATTTTGAAGTTATCAATAATGGTGTAATTAATCCTGGATTTACTAATATCTTAGCATACAAAGAAAAAGTAAATGCGGTTTATTCTCAGTTTGGTACAAAATTCAAGCAGCTTTCGATGCTTTATGGGATTCGATTTGAAGATTCTAACATTGATATCAATCAATTAACCTCAAGAATTTACAAAAATAAAAAATACCAAAATTTCTTCCCAAGTGTCTTTTTCACTTATGAATTGGCACCAAACAAATCCTTATCATTAAGTTACAGCAAACGCATTAATAGGCCTAGAGGGCGAGAAATTAATCCGTTTAATAATTATTCTAGTAACATCAATATTTACAGAGGAAATCCTGATTTGAATCCCTCTGTAACCGATGCTTTTGAATTCGGATTTTTAAAAAAATGGACTGATATTACTTTAAGCACATCACTTTATTATAACGATACTAAAAATGCGAGTCAAATCGTAAGATTAGTTAACGGATATTTTGGTAATGTTCCGATATTAATAGCGACTCCTATTAATATTGCTTCAGAATACAGAACTGGATTTGAATTTACGCTTAATTATTCCCCAATCAAATGGTGGAAATTAAACAGTAACTTTAATTTTTTCAGAAATGAAGTTAAAGGAGATTATACCTATTCTTATACAGATCAAAATACGAATCAAGTAATCAATGTTTATAGTGATTTAGATATAGTAGCATTGAGTTGGTTTACCAAATTTTCTTCAAAAATTAGTTTTCCTAATAAATTAGATTGGCAAACTAACTTCACCTATAACGCTCCACAAAACAATGCACAAGGAACCATTTTAGGGATTGCAGCGGTAAATTTATCCTTTAGCAAAGATGTGCTGAAAGATAACGGAACAATTGGACTTAATGTTAATGATTTGTTCAATTCTAGAAGAAGAAAAATGCAAACTTATATTCCTGGCTCCATTGATTCTTATGTCGATCTTCAATATAAAGTAAGACAAATTACTTTTTCATTTACCTATCGATTCAATAAACAAAAAGCGGAAAAAGAAAAGTTACCCAAAAATCAAGGTGAAAACGATGATTTTCAAGGGTAACTTTCAAAATTACTATTTTTTGGGTTTTGAAAAAGGCTAGTTTCCTTTTTCAAAATATTTATACATTATGCTCGTATATTTTAGCGTATAGATCTTTATACTTTTCCATCACGATCTTTCGTTTGAGTTTTAGAGTAGGAGTGAGGTGGCCTCCTTGGATAGACCAAATATCGAAGGTGAGTCCAAAACGTTTGATTTGTTCCCAATGTCCGAATTTTGTATTTAAAATATCTATTTCACTTTGAATACATGCGATCACTTTTTCATTACTGATTATTTCTTCATTAGTGGTTCCAATATCGATTTTTTGAGTAGCAGCCCATTCTTTTAGAAAATCGAAACTAGGTTGTATGAAGGCTGCGGGCATTTTTTCGCCAGCACCAATCACCATAATTTGCTCTATGAAACGGGATTGTTTCATCGTGTTTTCAATTAGTTGCGGCGCTATATATTTACCGCCAGAGGTTTTAAACATTTCTTTTTTGCGATCGGTTATTTTTAGAAAACCTTCCGAATCGATTTGTCCAATGTCGCCTGTGTGGAAATAACCGTTGTGAATCACATCGTTAGTCAGTTTTTCATCTTTATAATAACCCATCATCACATTTGGTCCTTTGCATAGAATTTCACCGTCTTCGGCTATTTTTACTTCTACATTGTCGATTACTTTTCCAACGGTTCCTACTTTAAAACCACCATTTCTCATATCATTTACTGAAATAACAGGAGAAGTTTCAGTTAATCCGTAGCCTTCCATAACAGGGATTTCAGCAGCAGCAAAAACCTTAGCTAGTCTTGGTTGTAGGGCTGCACTTCCTGAAACCATAAGGTCTAGATTTCCTCCCAAACCCTCTTTCCATTTACTAAAAATTAATTTTCGGGCTATTTTAAGTTGAAATTCATACCACCAACCATTGGCGCCATAGGGTTCGTATTTTAAACCTAAATCAATAGCCCAAAAGAAAAGTTTCTTTTTAATTCCACTCAATTCACTTCCTTTTGCGTAAATTTTGTCATATACTTTTTCTAACAACCTTGGAACCGCAGTGATGACGTTTGGCTTTACTTCCTTTATATTATCACTTATTTTATCTATTGATTCTCCAAAATAAACGGAAACTCCATAAAATTGGTATAAATAAAGAATCATTCTTTCAAAAATATGACAAATAGGAAGAAAACTTAAAGCCGTAGTTTTACCCGCTTCAAATGGAATTCTAGAAGCACTGTCCAAAATATTTGAAACGATGTTTCTGTGGGAAAGCATCACACCCTTTGGTCTACCAGTGGTTCCTGATGTATAGATAATAGTCGCTAAATCGTCAGTTCTGACATTGTTTTTACGTTCTTCAACAATATTTTGATTACTAAGATCCTCTCCTAAATTTAATAACTCTGTCCAGTTTTTAGTATTTGGAATCGTGTCAAAGGAATAGATATCTTTTAAATGGGGCACTTTATCCCGTATCAAATTAATTTTTCTCAACACTTCAGCATCAGAAACAAAACAATAGATAGATTCAGAATGGTTTAATATGTATTCGTAGTCATCCTCTGATATCGTAGGATAAATAGGGACGTTTTGTGCACCAGTTTGTAAAACGCCAATATCTAGGATATTCCATTCCGTTCTATTATTGGTAGATATAACGGCAATCTTGTCGTTTTTTTGAACGCCCATTTTTAAAAGTGCTCTTGAGATGGCATTGGCTTTAGAAATATATTCTTCAGTAGAAGTTTTTACCCATATCCCATTATATTTAGTGACTAAAGCATCTGGAATATTGAAATTTTCTTTTTGATAATAGGGAAAATCGAATAATCTAGTAATGGTTTTCATTTTAGAGTAGCATTAATTATTTTCCTGCAATTTAAGGAATTAATAATCATTCACCAATTGATATATTTTTTAAATATCTTAAAAAAAAGTGTTGTTTTGCTATTTTTTTGTCTATTTAATGACCTTTTGTAATTAATTCTACAAGTAGCATATTCCATTCCATGAAAGGAAACTATATTTGTACTTTTGATGGTACTATAAAGATCAGTTTTTTGTGATAAAAATGACAAGTCATTATAGTTAATTAAAAAAAATGGCAATCAAGAAATGGATGATTTGGAATTACGTTGTAAAGCCTTAATTCAAGCCTGTATGAATAGGATTGTAGAATAAAAATGTATGCTAAATAAATGACAATTGTATGAAAATAAATAAAAAAACAAGTGGACTTATTATAATAGGAATAGCATTAGTAATCATAGGAAAATATATCTATGATATCAATATCAATCATAATTTTGAAACCATTACTGAAGGAAAGGTATACAAAAGTGGCGTAATTCCACCCGATGAAATTGAAGCCTATGTGAAAAAGTATCATATTAAATCAATTGTAGATTTACGAATGCCAGGTACCAATGATTTGGTTTTAAATCCTGAAAAACCGGGTGAAATTCAACAAGAAAGGGAAGCTGTTGCAAAAATAAAAGGGCTAAATTATTTCAGCAATCCATCTGAACAAGTACCTAATGAGAATAATATTGCCGTTTTTACCAAAATAATGGACAATAAAGCAAACTATCCAGTTTTGATTCATTGCTATCACGGAACAGGCAGAGCAGAAATCTATTCAGCGATTTATAGAATAGAATATGAAAACTTCACCAATGAGGCTGCTCGAAATGGGATAAGAGCGCTTATAAAATGGAGCTCATTTGATGATGGGAAACCAAAAGGAGAATATTTGAAAGCATACAAAAGCAGAAGAAAAAATGCTAATCATGAAAATTAAAGAATTTCACAAATTGAAATTCGTTTAATTAAATTAAAAAAAAACAGAATTATTTCTATAGATTTATAAACAACTTTATTGTATTTTAAAAAATTAAGCTAGTAATTTATAAATGTATGCTATAAAGCTTTTGCTACTGTTTTTTGATATTTCTTTTTCTTTAATAGAGCAGAGGCCGTTTGATAATAAGCTACTGTTTCATTGATTAAGTCTTTTCTTTCTTTTGCAATTGGTTTTTGTTCATAGAATAGTTGAAAATTGGTTTTGATTTTCGGGTCTTTAATCAAGGTCAGTTGTAATTGTTTTACTTGTCTCACCGGAGAAATAATGGTCAGTACATTGTCTTTTATCAATCCTAAATTTTGGTAAGTCGCAATAAACGCTCTGGGTTTATAATCAGATTGTAAGACATTTTGACCATAGAATTTATTTTGATAATCAAAATGAAGCAATCCCAATAGGGTAGGCATTACATCAATTTGAGACATCAGCGTGTTGAATTTTTGAGGTTTCACAAAATTTGGAGCATAAATCATCGCTGGGATACGGTATTTGTCTAATGGGAGTTCTGTTTTCCCAGAACTTGACGCACAATGATCTGCTAAAATAACGAAAACAGTGTTGGCAAACCAAGGTTGTTTTTTTGCTTTTTCAAAGAATTTTTTAAGCGCAAAATCCGTGTACTTCACGCCACCGTCTCTTGATTTTGCTGTTCCTGAGATGTCAATTTTATTTTCAGGATAAGTAAATGGCCTATGATTGCTTACGGTCATAATATGATTAAAGAATGGTTTGTTCTCTTGATATTCAGTATTCATCACACGAATTGCTTTGTTGAACATGTCTTCATCACAAACGCCCCAGATATTCTCAAAAGTAATTTCATTGGGTTTAAAGGTCTTTTTATCGATAATATCATAACCATTTCCACCAAAAAAGTCTTGCATGTTGTCAAAAAAGGCATCCCCACCGTATAGGTATTTTACATTATACCCTTTTTGCATAAAGATCGATCCTGTAGAGAATTTATTTTTATTATCCACTCTTTTTACGACACTTTCACCTGCCGTTGGCGGTAAGGCCAAAGTTACGGCTTCTAAACCCCTAACTGTTCGGTTTCCAACAGCATATAAATTGGTGAATTGTAAACTTTTATCAGCCAATGAATCTAAGAAAGGAGTTAGTTTTTTTTCATTTCCATAGGCTTTCATAAATTCAGCACTAAAACTTTCTATAGTAATTAATACGACATTCTTATGGTCTTCAGCAGCAACATCCTGAATTTGTCGCAATGTAGTAGTACCTGAAATATTTGGAATTTGATTGTTCAAAATCGCAAAAGCGTCTTTTTCAGGAATTGTTTTGTAAAATTTGAAATAATCCAATTCACTATTCATAAAGGCCAAATAGAATTTATATATTCCATTGGATTCTAATTCATTGGCAAAAACATTTTGTGAGTTTTCTTGTTTAGCCAAAAGTGGAATTGCTGCAAGGGATACGAAAAACAAAACGATATAAGCAACCACATTTTTAAGTTTATCAGAAAGCGAAGGCAACTTTTCTATGAAAACTTGTGACTT
>CALQBR020000041.1 GCA_943328865.2 Sphingobacterium thalpophilum | reverse complement strand
AGAAGGATTTACAGTAGAAAGGCTTTTGGCAGTCAATAGTTTAGCGGATTTAAAGTAATTTTTTTAAAAATATAGTTTGTAAAAAGAAAACTTTTGCAGGATATTTGCACACGTTAAAATGGTGGTTGTAGCTCAGCTGGTTAGAGTATTGGTTTGTGGTGCCGAGGGTCGCCGGTTCGAACCCGGTCAGCCACCCAAAAACGCAAAAGCTTCGAAGTAATTCGAAGCTTTTTTTGTTTCTATTTATTCTAAATTAGCAGATTGTTTCTTAAATAATTACGTTTAATTATTTTTTTTAAACCTTCAAGAAGCTATTGCCGTCAGTTAAAAAATGTATATGTAGATGAAATTAAATTTTTTAATCCTACATCCTAACTAAACAGAATCTTATGACATTAAACGTTTTTAAGATATTTCTTTTCAATATAAAAAGTGCCAAAAGGAGGGATTGAAGCCAAACAAATTTCAAGATACTTTTTAAAATTCCAATTCTGATCAAACTTTAAAATAGTGGCCATTATGATATAAGCTGTGAATAGTAAACCATGAGCCATTCCGATATACTTAACGTAAATTGGGATTTGAAAAAAATATTTCATTGGCATTGCAAAAAAGAATAATAATAGAGCAGAAATCCCTTCAACTAGCGCTAAAATTTTGAAAAACTTAATCATTAATATATTTTTTAGGGTGAAAAGCAACAAAAATAAGTAATATCATTATTATTAAACTATAGAATCCAAAACTAATTTATATTTAACATAATAACCCAGAGTAATGAGCAAAAGAGATTTAAAAAAATACCTTAGCGGACTGGATAAAATACAACTCGAGGAACAAATTTTAGAATTGTACGATAAGTTTATACCCGTAAAAACGTATTATAATTTTGTTTTTAATCCAAAAGAAGACCAACTTGCACAAGCGTGCAAACTTAAAATCTCAAATGAATATTTTCCAATCATTGGTAAAAAGGCCAAAGCCAGACGCTCAGTAGCTCAAAAGTATATCAAACATTTTATGACTCTTGGTGTAGATCCGTTTATTATTGCTGATATAATGTTATATTCTATTGAAATAGCACAAACCTTTGCGGGTGATAAAATCATCAAACAGGAATCGTTTTACAAGAGTATGCTTCATTCTTTTGAACAAGTAATTAGTTATATGATTGAAAATGGGATTTTAGACGAATTTCATAAAAGAGTATTGGCAATCAATGATAAAACGGTAAGTCAAAATTGGATTAATTATTCTGAATTTAATGCAATTGTAGCCCGATTAGAATATTAAATTAATTACAATTTTGAATCTTATTGGTGCAATAACTCTTTTTTAGGC
The DNA here is from genome assembly GCA_943328865.2 of Sphingobacterium thalpophilum. Lineage (GTDB taxonomy): Bacteria > Bacteroidota > Bacteroidia > Flavobacteriales > Flavobacteriaceae > Flavobacterium. The sequence goes on along the minus strand of CALQBR020000041.1, from coordinate 6,974 downwards.
GTATTTTTGCAAAAAACATTAAATCCTACAATGTCCCATAAAGATTTAGAATTAGAAATCGAAGATAAAAAGGAGCTATATAGCTACCAACAAGGAGACATTGACGCTATTTTTGAGCGTTTAGATAATGCCCCTAAAAATCATCATTTGTTATATCAACTACCAACTGGTGGAGGAAAAACTGTTATTTTTTCGGAAATTGTCAGACAATATTTATCAAAACATGATAAAAAAGTGGTGGTTTTAACCCATCGAATTGAACTTTGCAAGCAAACCTCAAAAATGTTAAAAGGATTTGAGGTTAAGAATAAAATTATCAATAGCAAAATTAAAGAATTACCCGATCAAAACGATTACTCCTGTTTTGTGGCAATGGTTGAAACTTTAAAAAATCGTATCAATGATGAAAAACTTCATTTAGACAATATCGGTTTGGTTATTATTGATGAGGCACATTACAATTCTTTCCGAAAATTATTAAGCTCTTTTAAGAATGCATTTATTTTAGGGGTAACAGCGACTCCTTTAAGTTCGAATGTAAAATTGCCAATGAATGAAAATTATGACGAACTAATTGTTGGCGACACTATCAGTTCCTTAATTGAAAAAGGATTTTTAGCAAAAGCAATTACCTATAGTTATGATGTAGGGCTGACTTCACTAAAGGTGGGTATTAATGGTGATTATACTGTAAAATCTTCTGATGACTTGTATTCGAATATGGTGATGCAGGAAAAATTGCTCCATGCCTATACCGAAAAATCATTAGGTAAGAAAACTTTAATTTTTAATAATGGTATCAATACTTCTTTATATGTTTATGAAACATTTAAAGAGGCTGGTTACGCGATTCGTCACTTAGATAATACTAGTAGTGCTGAGGAGCGCAAAGAAATTTTACATTGGTTTCATAAAACACCGGATGCGATTTTAACTTCAGTTGGTATATTAACCACTGGTTTTGATGAACCAACGGTAGAAACGATTATACTAAACCGCGCTACTAAATCACTAACATTATACTACCAAATGATTGGTCGTGGTTCTAGAAAACTTCCCAATAAGGATACTTTTACAGTAATTGATTTAGGAAATAATGCCGCTCGATTTGGACTTTGGAGTGCACCAATCGATTGGCAACATATTTTTAGATCCCCAGAATTTTATTTAGAGAATCTGCGTGACGATATTGAAATTGAAATGTATTTTAAATACCAAATGCCTCCTGAATTAAGAGCTAAATTTGCTAAAAGTGTGGTCGTAACTTTTAATATTGAAGAGGAACACAAATTAGCGATTGCCCAAAATTTGCGATCTAAAATTGTATTGGAAAAATCAATTGACCAACATGCTTCGATGTGCGTTGATAATACTTATGAATTATATGAAGCCAAACTTTTGGCTCGGGAGCTTCATGATGATATTGAATGTCGTATGAAACGCTATGCGAATTGTCTTAGTCATTGTAGCAAAAATTATCGCGAATGGCTTGTTGAAGATTATAAAGTAAAATTAACGCTATTAATTGGAAAAAAATACCGTGAAAAAATAATGAATGAGGAGGACTAACCCATAGTTTATCCTAGGTGATAAAACACCAAAATCCAAATCTTTTTTTAAGTCATATTTATGCTTTAAAAAAAGATTTTTTTTATTTGATGAAATTTATAATAAATTATTGATTTATAGTATTTTATCGTTTATTCAAAGCGTTAATCAGAACAATTTTCACTTCCTTTTATTTCAATCTACATTTGAGGGTAGTCCTTTATAATAAAGGCTTTTTTTGATCAATTTTATAAATATATCCTTTTTGATTTAAGTTAATATTCTATAATACTTTGTAAGAGTATTGATTTTTAGACTTTAACATTTATAACTCTGATCAGTTTCCTAATGAGTATAAATTTCATCAATATATGAAAGAAAAATACAATGTTTTATTGATTTTGGAAGGTACATATCCATTTAATGGGGGAGGTGTTTCTACTTGGGCTCATATGTTATGTAATCAGGTAAAAAATGTCAATTACACGCTCTATTCTATCAATGCAAATTATGAAGTGAAATCAAAATATGAACTTAGTGTCAATGTAAAAGACGTGATACAAGTACCCTTGTGGTCCCCATTAGAACCAGAGGAAATTCTCGAAAACGGGAATAAATATCATCAATTTGTAGCTAAAAAAGAAAATGATGATGACGCTTATATAGCTCAAATCTTTTTACCACGTTTTGAGCAATTCATTAGCGCTATTTACACTCCGATTCGGAATTTGGAATATATAGATCAAATCATTTTTGAGATGTGGCAGTTCTTCCAAAAGCATGATTATAAAAAAACAATGAAGAGTGTTTTAGTTTGGAATGCATTTTGTCGAATTCTATCAGGAATTATCGAATCTGAAAAAGAGCAAGAGGTCACTTTATATGACTTAACTGTTGGCATGCGTTGGTTGTATCGCTTTTTATTGCCTTTGTCTATTGATGTGCCAAAAGTTGATATTTCTCATTTAACAGTTTCAGGCTTTCCTATTATTCCAGCTTTAGTGTTAAAATACAAATATGGAATTCCAATTATTGCTACCGAACATGGCGTATTTATTAGAGAACGACTATTAGCCATCAATGCCTCTGAGTATTCCTTTTTTTTAAAAAAACTACTTATTAAATTATCCGAATGCATCACTGAATTGGTTTATTATAAAGCAGATTTGATTTTATCCGTCAATCAGTTTAACATCAGTTGGGAGAAGCTATATGGTGCTAATACCGATAAAATAGAAGTTATCTATAATGGAATTGACCATCAGCTTTTTGTACCAGGACCAAAACCGGAATACTTGAGAGGGACACCGACGGTAGTTGCTGCTGCGAGGATTTTTGAATTGAAAGATGTCATCACGATGATTCGATCTTGTGACATTGTGAGAAAAGTTATTCCAAATGTAAAATACTTGGTGTATGGTGATAATACAGCAGTACCAGAATATACCGAAGAATGTGAAAAATTGATCCAAGAATTAAATTTACAAGATAATTTTAAACTAGCAGGATTTCATCAAAACCCGCACTTACTCTTCTTAGAAGGTGATATTTCAATCTTAACCTCCATTTCAGAAGGTTTTCCTTATACTGTTTTAGAATCCATGAGTTGTGGAATTCCCGTTGTTTCAACTGACGTGGGCGGAGTATATGAAGCTTTAGATGATAAATGTGGTTATTTATGCAAACCAAAAGATTTTGTAGCTATTGGAAATCGGGTAATCGAATTATTACAAAATGATACTTTGCGATTACAAATGGGTAAATATGCTCGTAATAAGGTGATTGAAAATTTTACGATAGGAAAATTTATAAAAGAATATGAAATCGCTTATGATAAAGTTATGAATAATGGTGTTTTGGATGTAAAAAAGTCCATTTTAATTCAATTGAAAAATCATCAAGAAGCTTCTTAATAACTGAAGCAAAATCAAAATAAATTCGCAATTGATATGGAAATTCACAATACAAATATGGAATCTTTAATTTTAAAAATAAGAGATAAAATCGGTAAACCAGTTAGTAATAGAGTTGTAATGACCACTATTGAATCATTTGGAATTCGAGATATAGATACAAAATTTGATTTTGGAGTTCCTTCTATTCCTATTTTAGCGGATTTAATATATAAGGAACTGACTCATTCAGAAGTACATAAAGGAATAAAAAATAAAAAAGAAACAGAATCATCCTTAAAAAGTCCAAGAACCATTCAAGTCTCCGATTATTTATCGATTAAATTCCACATGTTTACGAAATATTATCCGTTTGGAATGTTTCATTTACTACCCGTTTTTCTGCAAATTTTAGCCATTATACTATTCGGCTTTTCTCTATGGACTTTTGTAGGCTTTAACCTACTACAGTCCACTGCGGTTGTTTTAGGAGTTATTATCGGATTAGTTTCCACAGGAGGTTTTGTTCAAGTTATTGGTAGACAGGCTTCTTTTTATTGGAACCATGAAGATTTTATAATGACCGAAAAAACGATTAATTATCTACTAAAAATAGGAACAGTAGCCCTTATCATTTTATTAACAGTCCTATTAATTAGTAATCTTTTTCTACATATTTTTCCTTTTAGATTTCTATTCATAGTATTAATCTATGCTTTTATGATAGGATTGTTGCTATTGTATTTAGCACCATTGAATGCCATCAAACAACGTTGGGTGATATCACTCGCAATTTTTATAGGCACAACCGTTGCAATATTGCTTAAGACTCAAACAAATTCAACGATTTATTTTACCCATTGGATTGGTATTGCTGTGGCTATCGTAATTTCCAAAGGCTATTTGATGCATTACTTTTATAGATTATTTCAGGATAAAAAAATAAATTTTAATACCAATGTTAGGTCAGCAGTTGTAGTATACCATAATTATCAATATTTTATATACGGACTTTTTCTATATCTTTTTGTATTCACGGATAGGGTGTTAGCTTGGTCCTCCTCAATAAATGGTTCATTGCCGTTTCTATTGTTTTTTGAGAAAAACTACGAATTAGGAATGGATTTTGGAATTTTAGTTTTCTTATTACTTTCAGGAGTTTTGGAGTATGGTGTGGCCTCTTTCAGTAAATTTTCAGACATTGGACAAAAAAATACTGCATATAATTTACCTCAGTCATTTAATCAATTGCTTACCAAAATGTATTGGCAGCATGTTGGTATATTAATATTGACCACAATTGCAATTTTTATTTTGATTCATTTTCTTTTAAATGTTTCTTGGGGATACCAAGCCCAATTTCATGATCCTATAGATCCCATTAGTATTAAAGTTGGTGTTTTAGGAGCAATAGGATATGCTTTTTTGGCTTGGGGAATGTTAAACACACTATATCTGTTTACCCTTAGGCAACCTTCAAAACCCTTACAAGCTATTGTTTTGGCATTTCTTTTAAATGGATTTATAGGATTTATTTTTAGTCGATTTATCGCATATGAATACAGTGTCATAGGAATGGTTTGTGGCTCATTCCTTTTTATGATACTAACCCTCAAGGCAAATATTGATTTTTTAAAAAAACTAGACTATTACTATTATGCGACTTATTAAAATTTTTTTTATGATATTCCCTTCCATTTTATTCTCCAATAGCAATACAATGGTTAAGCATTCTGTATTAATTTGTTATGGGAGATTAGAACCAGAAACTATTAAAGGGTACGATTATGTTGTTTTGGAATCCCAACATTACAATATTTATGAAATCACTAAAATTAAATCTCAAAATAAAAAAGTAGTTGCCTATATAAGTTTAGGTGAAATCAACGCAGATTCTAAATATTTTGATCTCTTAAAGGAAAATACTTTTGGGAAAAATGAAATTTGGAATAGTTATTATTTAAATCTAAAATCAGAAAATACAATTGAGAAAATAATGGAAATGGTAAAAAACACCTTAAATATTGGTTATGACGGATTGTTTTTTGACAACATTGATAATTTCACCTCCTTTGGCCCTCAATCCCAACAAAAAGAAGACTTATTAAAACTATTAAAAACCATTGATAATGACTATTCAGATCATGTATTTATTCAAAATGCAGGGATCCAAATCATTAGTGAAACGGCTCAATATGTTGATGCTATTGTCATAGAATCAGTTGCGAGTAATTATACATTCCATGATAAAAATTATAAATTAAGTGATTTAAATATGTTTGAAAAGACTATTTCAGAATTAGAACAAGTAAGAAGAAAATATAAAATCCCATTAATTTTAATCGAATATGCAGATAGTATGGAACTTCACAATGCAATTCTAAAACGAATTAATGACTCAAAATTTGATTGCTTTATCGGAAATATTGATTTACAAACGATGCCTAAATTTTCAAATTAAAGATGCTATTGACCAATTCTATGCTACTCGGATTTACTAGGCTGTGCCTCCTAGTACTATTACTATTTTATTTGAATCGGAAATGGGTCAACCAATCAAATTCAAGTGATTTTGTAGCATTTATTACGTTTCAATGGTTTCATTATGGGAGTATCATAGGTTTGGTGATTTTTGCAACCATAATGATGGGTATTTATAATTTAATAAACTGTATTTTAATTTTACTAACGATTATTACAATTGATAGTATTGGGTTTAGAAATTTAAAAAACCTAAAAAGTGTTGTTAAGATAAAAGTAAAATCAATTCTCCATCAACTTTTGAAAGGGATAGAAAACAAACAACCATTTTTTAGTTATTTGGGTTTTACAAATAAGGGCGAGATACAAACAAATAGCTATTTTCTTTTTTTTTTAATAGTAGTTTGGACAGTAATTACTTTCATCAGTCGTTACAATTTCTTTAAATATGATTTATATTCCCTATCAACTGTCTGGATATCAGATTTAGAGAAAGTGATTGATTTTGATAGTCAAAATTGGTTTTCTGAAGAGATCAATGAAATGGGTCATCTGGCATTTGTGAATTTTTATGCTAAAATTACCGATGTAAGTCCTGAAATTGCTTTACAATCAATGGGGATTGTGGTGTCTGTATTGATTACAATTATTTTGTTTTGGCTTATTCGAACAATTACCACATCAAAATTTTTAGGCCCTCTAATTGCGGCTTTTTCATTTGCACTGCTTTATACTATCACACCCGTAAATATTGATTTTTTATTACAAAGTAAAGCCACTTATTTAGCAATGACCTTTGCCATTCCAGCGATGGCATTCCTTATTAAACCCAGCTTGTTAAGGCTAAACGGGCTAAATTTTTTCTTTAGTTTTCTGGTTGTTTTTGTATTAATAGGACTCATCGATTTATTTACACTGTATGTTTTGATCCCCCCATTTTTAATAATTTCTGGCTTTTTAACAACAAAAGAAACATTCAAATACTATTGGGTAATTATTGTCGCCTTTTGCCTTGCAGCATTGCTAATTCTGGGTATTTATGCTTTGGTCTGT
>CALQBR020000040.1 GCA_943328865.2 Sphingobacterium thalpophilum | reverse complement strand
TTGGCGATAAGTGGTTTAGGAAAAAATACAAGTCAAGGCAGTAGCTTTTTAATTATGATGATAATGGGTGGGGGGATAGTGAGTTGGTTTCAAGGTTATGCTTCTGAAATTATCGGCATTCAAAATAGTTATATTGTAGGGGTTTTATGCTTCGTTTATTTGGCTTTTTATGCTTGGAAAGTAACTCGTATTTTAAGAAAACAAGGAATCCATTTTGATGAAAAAATGACAGGATCACATTGATAAATATCAAAAAAGGCTATAAAACAAAATGTAACCATTAACATAAAACAGGCGGGTAAACTATTAAGAAGAGCTATAATTTAAAATGAAATTATGAAAATAGTTTGATGTATTTTTAGTGCTCTTTATTGTGATTTTTTAGTTTTAACATAATACTAAAACACTAGATCTATTTTAGATAAAAGATTATACCTATTGGTGTTATTCAAAGTTTGATGAAGTTCGTTTAATCAAACTTTTTTAAAACGGATAAGTTCCAGCGATGCACTTTTTAGTGCATTATCTCTTGTGTATTTTGCAACTCAAAAAAAAGAAGCTATTAATTATTGCTTCCTTTTTAATGGATAACAATGTTTTAGAATACAAGTGTTTGTGATTATTTTTTTAAAATAACAAAAAAATATCTTATGGGTATTTTAATTATTACGGTAAAGTTTCCTCATAATTTTTTTCTACCTCAGGCCAATTGATGATATTGAAAAAAGCATCAATATAATTTTTTCGTCGGTATTGATAATCTAAATAATACGCATGTTCCCATAGATCCAATGCTAAGATTGGCTTACCAGAAACTTCAACTTTTGGCATTAAGGGATTGTCTTGATTAGTCGTGCTAGTAACTTGGAGTTTCCCTGTTTTGTCGACAATGAGCCAAGCCCAACCAGAACCAAAGTGCTTTGTAGCAGTATTTTTAAATTGTTTTTTAAAGTTTTCAAACGAACCAAAATCTTTTAGAATTGCCATGGCAAGGGTATCTTTGGGTTCGCCACCAGCCTTAGGGCTCATACATTTCCAAAATAAACTATGGTTGTAATAACCACCTGCATTATTTCTTACTCCAGTGCTGTCGTTAGCTATTGATTTAGCCAAAATTTCCTCTATGGGTAATTTTTCCAATTCAGTTCCAACAATAGCTTTGTTCAAATTATTGGTATAAGTTAAATAATGTTTAGAATAATGCATCTCCAAAGTTCGGGCATCAATATTTGGTGCAAGCGCGTCGTAGGTATAGGGTAGTTTAATCATTTCAAAGGCACCAATATCAGCCTTTATGTCATCTGGATTTCCTATTGCTATTTTTTCTTGTGCAGAGGGTAGGGGTACTTCGACAACTTCTGTAAGTTTTTTATTATTACAAGATTGAAGTACTAAAATAATTGAAAAACACAAGAGTATAAAGTTTGTCTTTTTCATGGTTTTTTTATTTATTAAAGAGCGAATTAATGGTTTCAATATATAGTTCTTTGGCTTCATTGGCAGTAAGATGGCTTACTTGCATCCAAGCGTTCGTTTTGAATGCATTTCTTAAATCAAAATTAGAAATTTTTGTAGGATTTAAATTTCCAAAACTAGCTTGCTTGTAATAAGCATACAACCGCAACTGAACATCTTGAGGTATAGATGCCTGTGAGAGTGTTGCTGCTTTTTCAACGGCTTCCTGAAATCGATGATTTAAATCTTTTGAGGTCATTAAGATTTTGTAGCTATTATTGTTTTTCCTCCTACTGCTTTTTGATTTAGCGTAACATTTATTTTAGTTCCAATAGGTAAAAACAAATCCACTCGAGAGCCAAATTTAATAAATCCAGCATCTGTTCCTTGAACTACTTGCATTCCTTCTTGGGCATAGTTTACGATTCTTCTAGCTAATGCTCCAGCAATTTGTCGGTATAGAATTTCACCAAAAATACGGTTATCAATGACCACAGTAGTTCTTTCATTTTCTTCGCTTGCTTTTGGATGCCAAGCAACTAAGAATTTACCAGGATGGTATTTACTGAATTTTACTTTTCCATTTACCGGATAGCGGGTTACATGAACATTTATAGGTGACATAAAAATAGACACTTGTAAACGTTTGTCTTTAAAATATTCGCTTTCAAAAACTTCTTCAATCACAACAACTTTACCATCTACTGGAGCAATTATGTGATTATCGTTTATTTCAACCACTCTTTTTGGATTTCTAAAAAATTGTAAGATTAATATCAACAGAGCAAGTACAATTATTTCAACAGATTTTAACAACCAAAAAAGGGTGATAAATTCTTCCGATAATAAAAGCAAAGCAACGGTCAGTGATGTTGCGATTAAAATAATTTTCCCACCTTCTTTATGAAACATACTATAAATAATTTAAAATTTGATAAAATAAAAATACAATTGGCGCTACAAATATAACACTATCTAAACGATCTAGAATGCCGCCATGTCCAGGCATTATAATTCCACTGTCCTTTACGCCCGCTATTCTTTTAAACTTAGATTCCACCAAGTCGCCAATGGTTCCAAAAACACTAATAATAATTGCAATAATAATCCAAATATAAGTATTAGCCTCTTTAATTTCGATGTAATATTTTGCAATAATATAACTCGCAATTATTGCAAAAATAACCCCTCCAATAAATCCTTCTATTGTTTTATTTGGAGAAACTCGTTCAAATAATTTTCTTTTTCCAATAGATTTACCAATAATATATGCAAAAGTATCATTGGTCCAAATCAGAATAAAAATACCGATAATAATTTTCGGATTGTATCCGTTGTCTCCAAAAGGGATTTTAGTGATAAAAACAAATGGAAGTATGATATAACCAATCAAATAAGTGTATTTTGAAAAATAATTTATTAGGTTAGATTTATTGTTAAATAAAAATAGCATGCATTTTACAGCAACAAGAATGGTAACGGCAAGGGCAGATAGTGTCAGAACCAAAGCTGGTTTGCTTCTGGTTGAATAAAATAAAAAATAGGAGGTTACGGCAATCAGTAAGGAAATTGTTTTATTGATTTGTACCAAATCACAAAATTCCACTACGGCAATAACAAGAAAAATGCCAAATAGAATAAAAAAACTTTCTGTCGAATATAAAATACAAGCTATTAATAAAAAGACGTAAATAGTACCAGAAATCGATCTTTTAAGGGTTTCATTCATCTTAAAGATCTTCTAAAAGCAATAAATAAAGGTTTTTCGCAGAACTTCCGTAGTGAAGAAAATTTTCTTCTTTTACTTTTTCAAAATATTTTATTGTAGTAATATTTGTAGGATAATCTTTTTCGTATTTCTTTTTAATCATTCTAAGACCATCACTAGTGCATTCTTGTATTTGGCTTGTAGTAGCCAAAATAATCATGCTAGTAGGTAAATCGTTAATCTTGTTTTGTTTTATTTGACTAGATGAAAACAAAACAGACCCTTCATCGGCAATTAAGTTCTCACAAGTAGCCAAAAGAAACTTTGGATTCATCGGTTTATCATAGCCAATTTTGTTTTCCTCTAACATGCTAAAAAGTGTCGGTTCGTAACATATTGCTTCCGACTCAAACCAATCATTTTCTTCTAATATATTTTCAAACTGTTCCTTAACTTCATTTAAATTTTCACAATATAAAAATTTACCTCCATTTTTTCTAAAATTAAAAGTAAATCGCTCATCAATGGGTAAGGATTGGTTCGTAGCTGAATTATTGAATTCACTCTCATTTCCTTCATCCGAAGGATCGTTAACAGAACCGAAAAATTTCTTAAAAAGACTCATATTATAAATTCAAATGCTTAGCACGTGTTTCAAAACCTACAAATATAAAAAATCTTAATTCAAAAGAACACTTTTGAATTAAGATTTTTTATAAAAACACAAAAAAATTAAATCACAATGTAGTTTCTTCGTTTAAATGCTTTTCAAATGATCTTTTTCCAAAAATAGTTTCTAAATCATCTTTAAATATCACTTCTTTTTCAATCAAGATATCTGCTAAATGATTCAGTTTGTCTTTGTTTTCTTGTAGGATCTGAATTGCTCTGTGGTATTGATTTTCGATAAGAATTGAAATCTCTTTATCTATAATCATTGCGGTGTCTTCAGAATAAGGTTTAGAGAAATTGTATTCGCTTTGTCCAGAAGAATCATAATAAGTGATATTGCCAATCTTGTCATTTAATCCATAAACCGTTACCATTGCTCGTGCTTGTTTGGTTACTTTCTCTAAGTCACTCAAAGCACCAGTTGAAATGGTGTTGAAAACCACTTTCTCTGCTGCTCTTCCGCCCATAGTAGCACACATTTCGTCTAACATTTGATCTGGACGTACAATTAAGCGTTCCTCAGGAAGGTACCATGCAGCACCTAGGCTTTGACCTCTAGGTACAATAGTAACTTTTATTAAAGGGGCTGCATGTTCTAACATCCAACTAACGGTTGCATGACCAGCTTCGTGCACTGCAATTGCTCTTTTTTCTTCAGGTGTAACAATTTTGTTTTTCTTTTCCAGACCTCCAACAATACGATCTACAGCATCAAGGAAATCTTGTTTATCTACTGCAGTTTTATTGTGTCGGGCTGCAATTAGAGCCGCTTCGTTGCAAACATTTGCAATGTCAGCACCAGAGAAGCCTGGTGTTTGTTTGGCAAGAAAATCGGTATCTAATCCTTCAACTTTCTTTAATGGGGCTAAATGTACATTAAAAATTTCTGCGCGTTCTCTGACATCTGGTAAATCAACAAAAATTTGTCTATCAAATCTTCCAGCGCGCATCAGGGCTTTGTCAAGAACATCTGCTCTGTTCGTTGCAGCAAGCACAATAACATTAGAGTTCGTTCCAAAACCATCCATTTCAGTTAGCAATTGGTTTAAGGTATTCTCACGTTCGTCATTCCCTCCTGACATATTGCTTTTCCCACGGGCTCTTCCGACTGCATCAATTTCATCAATGAAAATAATGGCAGGAGATTTTTCTTTTGCTTGTTTGAATAAATCTCGAACTCGTGAAGCACCAACACCTACAAACATTTCTACAAAATCAGAACCTGACAAAGAGAAAAAGGGAACTTTAGCCTCTCCTGCAACCGCTTTTGCCAACAAGGTTTTTCCTGTACCAGGAGGTCCTACAAGAAGCGCTCCTTTTGGAATTTTCCCACCTAAACTAGTATATTTTTCAGGATTTTTTAGGAATTCTACAATTTCTTGAATTTCTTCTTTTGCTCCTTCAAGTCCTGCAACATCTTTGAATGTAGTTTTAACATCTGTTTTTTCATCAAAAAGTTTGGCTTTTGATTTTCCAATATTGAAAATCTGCCCGCCGCCGCCGCCTCCAGCTCCGCCAGACATTCTTCGCATAATGAAGATCCAGAGTCCTATTATTAAAGCAAAAGGAAGGATCATTTGTAACAGTTCACTCCAATTGCTTTTAGGTAAAAAGCTATAATCTTTTAATTTTTTTTCTTTAACTGCATTTTCTAGTTTATTTTGAAAAATCTCGTCGTTACCAATATCAAAGGTGTAATGCGGTCCTTTGTTAGGTCTGTTAAGCATGTCTTTGGCAACAGCTTTGTGTGCATTTTCTTTTAAAGCTGCTTCGGTAAGGTATACTTCTGCTTCAGTTTTATTATATACTATTACCTTTTGTACTTCTCCTTTTTCAAGATAATTATTGAAATCAGAATATTTAGTTTTCAAGGGTTCTTGGAAACTGGATCCACCTGTAATATAACTGATAAATAGAAAAATTAAGACAACTGCACCATAAATCAACCAAGGATTGATTTTTAATTTATTCGGGTTTGGATTATTTTCTTTAGCCATTGATCAATGATTCTTTAGTATTTGTTTTCTATAGTTGTGATTTTTGAATCACCCCAAAGGCTTTCAATATTGTAGTATTCTCTAATTTGTTTTTGGAAAACGTGAACCACAACAGTCACATAGTCCATTAAAACCCATTCCGCATTTTCCATGCCTTCCACATGCCACGGCTTGTCTTTTAGTTCTTTTGAGACGGTTTTTTGTATAGAATTCACAATTGCGTTTACTTGAGTATTTGAATTTCCGTTACAGATAACGAAATAATCACAAGGTGAATTGTCAATTTCTCTTAGATCAAGAATGTCGATGTCATTTCCTTTTACTTCTTCAATTCCTTTGATGATATTTGCTAGTAAAACATCATTATTTGTATTTTTTTTTGTCATTTATATTTTTCTATATTTTGCAAAGTTACCATTTTTTGTGTTTATTTTTGAAGCATATTGGAACATTAAATTCTGATTTACTTATTATTTATTATAAAGGCAAGTTTATAAATTTTTGCAAAGCATCCTTAAAATTTAAATACACCCAAATGAAATTAATCAAACTCGATGCCATAGATTCTACCAATGACTTTCTAAAGGTTTTGGCAGGGAGTCAAAACCTTGAAAACTTCACCGTCGTAACAGCAGAGAGCCAAACTAAAGGGAAAGGACAAATGGGTGAAATTTGGGTTTCGGAAACCGGCAAAAACTTAACTATGAGTGTTTTGATTAGAGATTCTGTGTTTGAAATTCATCAAATTTACAACCTTAATATAGCGGTTTCTTTAAGTGTTTTGTTGGCATTGGAAAAATTCAAAATCCCCAAATTAGCCATAAAATGGCCTAACGACATAATGTCAGATAGTAAGAAAATTGCTGGTATTTTGATTGAAAACAGTATCAAAACAGATGGGAAAATAGTTTCTATTATTGGTATTGGTGTCAATGTAAATCAAGTTAACTTTTTCGAGTTGCCAAAAGCATCCTCCTTGGCACTGATTATGAATACTTCTTTTGACAAAGAAGCAGTGCTTTTTGAAATTATTAAAAATATTAAAAGAAACCATTCTAAATTACAGAATAATGAATCTCTCGATTTATGGAAAGATTATAACAGTAAACTTTTTAAAAAAGGAATTCCAATGCCATTTGAAAGCGAGAAAAAAGGGAAATTTATGGGGATAATCCAAGACGTAACTGACAATGGTAAGTTGCAAATTTTACTTGAAGATGATTCTATTGAAGTATTTGATATTAAAGCAATTCAAATGTTATACTAAAAAAAAAGTTTGAGTCAAACTCAAACTTTTTTTTAAAATTATTTCAAAAGTTTATTTAAAGCTTGTGCATATTCTGTACTAAAGTTTCAATAAATTTAGTAATCGGTCCTTTGATCATCATTGCCATCATGGCATTAAATTCTCCTTCAAAATCCAATTTTACTTCAGAAGAGTTCTCAGAAATACCTTCAATGTTGGCGATTAATGTAAAAGGTAATTTATCACTAGCTGCTCCGAAAATGATTTTGTTTGGTACTATTTTTTCTTTTAATTTTAATATAATTTCAGGCATTCCTTTTAACACAAAAATAAAAGTACTTTCTGATATAACTTCAAATTTTGTAATAGTATCAGGCATTAACTTTTCAAAATTCTTTACTTCTGACAAAGCGTCGAATAGATATTGAGTTGATTTTGATACATTAACTTTTGGACTTTCTAAATTCATTTTTTATACATTTAAAGATTACCGTTACACTTCAACACCCCAGGTAGAAGGGCTAATTCGCCATTCCTGTAATGCTTTTTGTTGTTCTTCAGTAATGTATTTTTTTGCAACTGCTTCATGAAGTAAATTTTCATAATTGCTTAATGTATATAAATTTACATTTGCATTTTTCAAATTATCTTCGGCGATAGCAAATCCATAACTAAAAATAGCGACCATGCCTTTCACATTCGCACCTGCTTCTCGTAAAGCTTCTACTGCCATTAAGCTACTTTTACCAGTGCTAATCAAATCTTCAATAACCACTACATTTTGACCTTTTTGCAAAAAACCTTCCACTTGATTGAGTCTTCCATGCTTTTTTGGTTCTGGTCTTACATAAACAAATGGCAAACCTAAGCTTTCTGCTACAAGAATACCAATTCCAATAGCTCCAGTGGCAACTCCAGCAATTACATCTGGTTTTCCAAATTGTTTTTCAATGTTTTTAGAAAATTCATTTCTGATATAATTTCTTATCATTGGAAATGAGAGGGTT
This sequence comes from Sphingobacterium thalpophilum, assembly GCA_943328865.2. GTDB lineage: Bacteria > Bacteroidota > Bacteroidia > Flavobacteriales > Flavobacteriaceae > Flavobacterium. Next base: position 332 of record CALQBR020000040.1, on the reverse strand, counting down.
ATCCTATTATCGCAATAAATAGGAGATTTCCAGCCAGAAGCCCAAGTAAAAGGATTTTCAGGATTCAATTTAATTGCATTTATTTGTAAAAGCAATTCGGCTGTTTTTTCGGCTGTGTCTTTATTAAAAATCATAGTACAAATGTATAAAGTTTTTGTGAACGATAAACCACTTTTTTTGACAAATCAAATCTTCAAAGAGACCGATTTTCAATTGTTCTTGTTAGATAGTGTTGATATTAAGCAACTTATTGTAAAAATTTTTCAAAATAAAATTCATAAGGCCTATCTTTATTATCCAGATGAGAAGGTAATTATGAAAAAATTAAAAGA